>NZ_LZMN01000001.1:0-23453 GCF_001665955.1 Corynebacterium sp. EPI-003-04-2554_SCH2473622
CGCACATCCGCTGGGTACGCCCGGTGGACAACGAAAACGATTTCCTTAACGCCTTGGCACGCGTGGCCGCTCGCGGTGACTTGCACGTGGGTGAAGACACCAAGTTTGCCGGTGTGTTCCGTACTCATGGTGTGATTGCCCCAGTTTTTGATGTCACCCCGGAGCCAGCCGCGGATTCCTACCGCGAGCAGCTCGAACGCGTGAACCAGGCTTTGGAAGAAGAAATCTCCAACGACGCGCAGCTTTCTGCCGACGAGCGTAAGCAACTGCAAAACATTAAATCGCGGCAGGTCACCATCCGCTAGTACCGCGGGGCAGCGGCTGCAGCCTCAGAGCAGCGGCCGCAGCCGCAGTGATCTGCGGTTTAGCGGCCTGCCGGAAGTGCGTGGAACAAAGACGCGCCAAAGATCGTTGTAGTTGACATGACATCATTATTTACGACTTTGGAACTTGGCCGCTTTAGATTGAAAAACCGCATGACCATGGCCGCGCTGACGCGTCAGCGCGCAGGTCATAGTGGGGTGCCGAGCGATATGCATGTTCGGTACTATTCTCAGCGTGCTAGCGCAGGTTTCGTAGTCACAGAGGGCGCCTTCCCCGCATGGACAAATCGCGCGTTTCCGGGCCAAGCAGGTATCGCAGATGATGAACAGGCGGCCGGTTGGCGCGAGGTAGCTAACGAAGTGCACAACAGTGGCGGTGTCATTTTCATGCAGCTCATGCACGGTGGCCGCACAAGCCACCCGGATCTTATCGATGGAGCCCAAGCAGAAGCACCCAGTGCACTGGATTGGGGCGGAGAAGTCCGTGGGTTTTCCGGCAAAATGGACGCGCCGATGCCACGTGCACTGGAGACCAAAGAAATCCCACGCATCGTCGAAGAATTCCGCGCTGCTGCACGTCGCGCCGTAGATGCTGGAGTTGATGGCGTGGAGATTCACAACGCCAACGGATACCTGTTGCATGAGTTTTTGGCACCATCCGCCAACCAGCGTGACGATGAATTCGGTGGTAGCCCCGAAAACCGATGGCGATTGCCTGAAATGGTCATTCGCGCGGTTGTTGATGAAATCGGGGCTGACCGCGTCGGAGTGCGCTTTTCCCCAGGGCACAACGTGCAAGGAGTCATCGAAGAAGACGAAGCAGACATGGTGGCTACATATGGCGGTCTCATAGATGCCATCACGCCACTAAACCTGGCTTATGTTTCCTTCCTGCACGCG
Organism: Corynebacterium sp. EPI-003-04-2554_SCH2473622; assembly: GCF_001665955.1. Lineage (NCBI taxonomy): Bacteria > Bacillati > Actinomycetota > Actinomycetes > Mycobacteriales > Corynebacteriaceae > Corynebacterium > Corynebacterium sp. EPI-003-04-2554_SCH2473622. The sequence goes on from NZ_LZMN01000001.1 coordinate 1,224, forward strand.
GAGCCGGAAGGTGAGCTGATGCCGACCTTAGCGAACAAAGCGCGCGCTAACGGTGTGACCAAAGTACTGATGAATGATGGGTTTGGCACCGTTACTACAAAGGAAGATGCCCAGCGGGAGCTGGAATTAGACTACGTAGATGCTGTTGTAGTCGGGCGACAGTTTATTGCGAACCCAGACTTGGTGCGGCGGTGGCACGAAGATTTGGTGCTGAACGAACCAGAACAAGCCACGTTCTATATGGGCGGTGAACGTGGCTATACAGACTACGAGACAATCGCGGATTAACCACTAGCTCTGTAACCGATGAATGCGCCCCTGCACTAAGCAGGGGATTAGCGCAGTGAGTTCCAGAGGTTTTCTGCCTCAATCTCGTCCCATAGCACCACGTTTCCGACGTCGGTATCAGCAAAACCACCGACTGGTACCGTCTTGGTTTCCACCCCGGTACCCATCGACAATGCCAGGCGGGCCAGGTGCCATACATGATCGCTTTCGCCGACGGTAAACGACTTTGATACCGAGCTGATCATTGGGAATACGTCAAAAGGGTTGAGCAGCGTCGACGGGTTCGTAGCCTCGTGCATCAGCGCAGAGAAAAACTCACGCTGCCGTTCTACACGGTCCAAATCTCCCATTGCGGTGGCACGGGTACGCACATAGCCCAGTGCGTTGGCACCGTCCATTTCTTGGCATCCTGCGCCAACATTGAGATTGGCCAACGGATCGTCGATCGGTTCGGAAGGACACAATTCCACCCCGCCGATAGCGTCGACAATATTGGCCAAACCGCCCATGCCCACTTCGGCGTAGTGATCAATGCTGACTCCGGTGTTGGCCTCCACGGTTTGCGTCAATAGCTGTGGGCCGCCATAAGTAAATGCCGCGTTGATTTTGTCTTGCCCAAAACCAGGCACGTCGACGTAGCTGTCGCGAGGAATGGAAATCAGCTGTGCACTGGTGCCTTCCAGGTGCAGCAACATGATCGCGTCGGTGCGGCCGGTTCCAATATCGCCACCGGTGCCTAGCCGGGCAATATCTTCTTCGCTTAAGCCCACGCGCGAATCCGAACCAACCAGCAGCCAGTTCGTGCCCTTGGTGGATCCGATAGGTTGCTCCGGTTCCGAGGCCACGCGGGTGAGCTGGGCATCCGCCCAAAAAGCAATAACCAGCAGCAGAACTATGAGCACTGCCAACGGCCAGCCCAAGCATCCAACACAGCCGAATTTCGGGCGGCGCAGCTTCGAGCGCAACCCGGCCGCACTAAACTTTCCGAAACCACGGCCACCGTGCGCGCCGGGGTGTGGATTGCGTACATCGGCGTAAGCTTGCTGGTACTGCTGGCTCGGATGCCCATACCCACCGGGTTGTGGATAGTACTGTCCAGGTTGTTGGGCATAAGGTTGCCCCACATAATTTTGTGGCGGCCGTTGCTGTTGTGGAGGCTGCTGATACGGAGATTGCTGCCCAGGAGGCTGTTGCCCTGGCTGCTGTGGAAATTGCTGTGCGGAACGAGGCGGCACTTCACCGTGACGGTCCTGCCCTGCCGCGCGGCCCTGCGCGTACCCTGCCGCGGCACCACCGACAGCACCGCCCGCTACTGGTCCGCCCAAGTCCATGCGGGTCGGTTCCGAAGGGATCCGCTGTTGGTTGCGCGACTGGTGCAGTTGCTCGCGGTTGACCGGACGAGCACCCGGGTGGTTGTGCCCGGAGACCGAACGTGCACCATGCCCAGCATCGTGATTTGTGCTCTGCCGAGCAGAATTAGCCCGTTGCGCATCATAAATAGCGCGTTCACGGCGCAGCTTTTCCCGGTCAATCGGCGGGCGGTTCGCCCGCGAATCTTGCCGGTTGGTGCGCACCGGGTGTTCAGAGCGCGCAGAGTGTGCAGAACGCTCGGAGCGTTTAGGCCGCTCAGGTCGTTCGGAATGCGGCGGACGTGCAGCACGCGGGGCACGCGAAGCTTCCTGCGGAGCTTCCGGCTTGGCATGCCGCCCGCCGCCAGCGGAATGCCGGCCACTTTCCCGTGCACGATCGGGCGCCGTGCGTGGACGCCGTCGTACTGGCCGACCGTAGCGATCCAGCAGCGGCTTACCGTCGCGCCCCAGGACGACGTCGCCTTCTGCAGGCCCGTGGGATCCCCCGTGCCGTCCAGCTGGCCGTTCTCCGCGATCTGTCATGGCAGATATTTTACCTATCCTTGCTTGTGCAGTGCCCGCTTAGTGTCCTTTAGTAAGTAATCACGCATGCACATCAAGCGCGAGCCCGAGCAGCTCGTCGTCGGCAAGCGTGATGGACCCCAAATGAACCCCAACTGGTGGGCGTCCAGGCAAAGCCCAAGGAATCGAAATAGCGGGCCTTCCCGTCATGTTAAATAGCGAACACCATGGTGACCAGCGGGTTTGCTCGGCAAAACAACGTGAGTGCTCCATCGCGGCAAAATGGCCCACCGGCGGCGGATCATGGGTGAGCGTGGGCGATAACACCACGTCAACATTCCAAAAAGAATGCAACAGACCATTCAGTGCCGCGGCGTGTTTTTTCGCTGCCTGCACCTCCGCTGGTGCTTGCCGACGCCCGAGCTGCCCCACCCAGTGCGGGTAGCCGGCGATGCCTGAGCCCGACGCTAGCGTGTCGTCGGCAAGCGCGGTGGCGAGCACGGAGCTAAAAATCGTGCGGAAGGCGTCCAGGGTGCGCTCACCGGGAAACGCAGTGATGGGGATGATCTGGTGGCCCGCGGAATTAAGCGCTTCGGCGGCTAGCTCTGTGGCCTGCACCATGGGATCGGCAACCTCGGCATCTGCCAAAATCGGGTCGGTGAGTAGGCCGACGCGCACACGAGCAATGCTGGGGTGAAGCGCGTGCAAGAAAGCCGAATCAGCCACCGTGGTGGTGACAAACCCCTGCACCGCTAACGCCCCGTTCGGCATTCCCGGTGGCCGCGGGGTGGTGGGTTTGAAACCGACAAGCCCGCAGGCCGCAGCCGGAACACGGATCGAACCACCGCCGTCCGAGGCATGCGCGGCGCGCACAGTACCGAGTGCGACCTGTTCTGCAGCACCACCAGACGAGCCACCCGGGGTCGCGCCCGGCCACAAGGGATTCGTCGGGGCGGGCAGGCCCACCGGCTCGCAATCAATGCGTAAGCCCAGCTCAGAAGACGCGGTTTTTGCTTTGATGCGCGCGCCCTGGGCTTGCAGATGCGCTAGAAACGGCTCGGTGCGCTGGGCAATATATCTGCGGGAGATATTGCCCAAGGTGGTGGGAAGCCCGGCGACGTCGTAAAGATCCTTTGCTGGGATCGACCAACCCGCCAGCCGCTCGGGGTTGGGGAGGTGCGCGTGTTGCGCCCGCGGAAAGACCATGCAGATCAGGGTAATCTAGCGGGCATGAGCACCGTGGCATACCTGGGACCCGCCGGAACTTTCACCGAGGCTGCACTGCACAAGCTACAGCGCGCCGGGGTGTTTGCTCGGGCGGGACACGATGCAGGGGCTGGTATCACCGCTGTTCCGGTGGCTTCGCCGGGTGAGGCTTTACGACGCGTCAGCATAGGCAAGGCCGATTATGCCGTTGTAGCCGCAGAAAGCTCCGTCGAAGGCGCAGTGACTGCCACGCACGACGCGTTGGTGGAAAACCCCGGGTTGCAGATTTTCGCCGAGGCCACACTGGATATCCAATTCAGCATCCTGACTGCTACCGAAGAAATCGCGGCAAAGCCGCACGCGATTACCAGCATTGCGACGCACCCGGTGGCGTATCAGCAGATCCGCACCTGGGTGGAAAACCACCTGCCGAATGCCGAGTTCATCCCGGCCTCATCCAACGGGGAAGCCGCACGCATGGTCGCACAAGGCCGCGTTGATGCCGCTGCCGCCCCGGATAATGCTGCGGATCTGCATGGGCTTGCGCGGCTAGCACAAGGGGTGGCTGATGTTTCCGGCGCCCAGACTCGTTTTATTGCACTTACTGCGGTTTCCACGGATCCTGTGGACGCTGGGGCTGCTGCGGACACCACCGCCTTGCAGCGAAGCGCTGCACCCCGCACGGGCAACGATCGCACCGGAATCATTTTTCACGTGCACAACGAACCCGGCGCACTGGCTGGCGTGTTGCAGGAAATCGCTGGCCACGGGGTAGATTTGTCCCGCATTGAATCCCGGCCGACGCGTACCGGACTAGGGACTTACCGCTTTCATATCGACGTGCATGGCCACATCGATGACTTACCGGTGGCCGCGGCGCTTGCGGCACTTGAACGGCGCTGCGAGAAAGTGCAATTCCTCGGCTCCTGGCCGAAAGCAGGGGTTTAAGCATGGGAAAAATCATTTTGCTCCGCCACGGGCAAACACACTCCAATATCCACGGCTACCTGGATACGCGCCCGCCGGGAGCAGAACTCAGCGAGCTGGGGCGTCGGCAAGCCCATGCTGTTGGTGAGGAATTCGCCCGTGATCTGGGAGAAATCCCGCAGTGGTGGTCGTCGATGGCGATCCGCACGCAGCAAACCTCTGAGATCGCTGCCCGTGCCTTCGAGCAATTCCGTGGGCTAGAACCCTACACCATTCCGGTGCAGGTGACCCCGGGGCTGTTTGAGGTTTTCGCTGGTGACTACGAAATGAGCCAAAACGTGGGGAAAATCGCCGAATACCATCAGTGTTTGCTGCGGTGGCTCGAAGGCGACAAACAAGCAGCAACCCCTGGCGGTGAAACCTACCCCGAGATTCTGGCGCGCTATTTACCAGCGATGGAACAAGCCGCAGCCAGCGATAACACCACGGTCATTGCCAGCCACGGCACCGTTATCAGAGTCGTGGCGCGCTACCTCACGGGCCTGGACCCGAGGCAAGCATTTGAATGGTATCTGCCCAACTGCCGCTACATCGTGCTAGACCCGGCAGGGCGGGAGTTTAGGCAGTGGAAGCTCGAGCGCTGGGGCGACTATGATCTGGGGGCGCTGCATACCTGAGGCGTGCTGCTTACGGCAGCCGAAAGAGCCGGGCGGTGCGGAAGTTTTTACCCAAAACCAGCGGCATGCAGCTGCTCTTCGTCCATACCGAAATAATGCCCGACCTCATGAAACACAGTCACCTCGACTTCGTCGGCAAGCTGCTGGATACTGCTGCAATATCGCTTCAGGGCTTCGCGGTACACAAAAATCGCATCCGGCAGAAAACCTGTGTGGTGGTGGGTGCGCTCCACCAAGGACACGCCCTCATACAGGCCTAAAATCTCGGGGTTTTCCGGGTGAAAATCCTCAATCAAAATGGCAACATTGCGCAGGCGATACGCGAAATCATCCGGGATTTTATCCAGCGCATCTAGCACTAGCTCCTCGAAATCCTCGTCGCTAATTTCAACCATTGCCCACCACCTTTGCACCTTTGCCGGAAGCGGAATGATTTCCGCTGTCATCGCAGTTGTTAGCGCCTTGGATTACGCTCTGGACGTTCCTCTGGTGGGCCGCCGTCGATAGTCAACGCCCCACGGCCTTCGCGTGCTGTGCCTTCAATGGTGGAAAAACCGCCGCCATCGCGGGCGTGCACCAGCGTGCAATTCACGGAATAGGAACCATTACGCCAGGAATCCTCGCTAATCGCACCCCAGTATGGTTGCAGCGTGGACTGGTACAGGTTTTCCTCGCCGCCTAAATAATCCTCGCCTGCGCGGGTGCAGACGTCGGCAAGAAATTCATCCTGGGCTTCGCCGGCCGGGTATCCATCCGGGAAATTCTCCCGCAAATTGACCGTTGAGGTGACCTCCATGTGGTGCGGTTCGCCGCAGGCGACCTCGGTCAGGGTTTGTGATTCCTCGATGCGTAGGCAGGACTGTGCGCTATAAACCCGGGCTTGATCGCGCTCCGAAACCTTGCCGGTGGTCAGCTGCGGCACACCGCGCGCATCTGTGGTTTGCAGGCCGCACAGCATGGTGCGATCGCCATTCTCCCAGGCAGGAGCCGGCGGGAGGATAGGGGCGATGGAATATTTGCCGGTCGGATCAAAACGACCATCTAAGTAGCGCAGGGTGGGTGCGCGGCAGAGTTCTTCGCGTAGCTGGGCTTGGCGTGCGGTGCCGGGAACCCCCGCTTCCGGGCCGAACTCGGCAGTAGGATAAGCACTCAGATCCTCGCGCGCGGAGACTTCAAAACGGTGTTCTTCCGCGCAGTCGGCTTGTTCGAAATTGGTGATTTTACCTTCCGGGGTAATATCCCAGCTCAGACAGGCGCCAGCATCAGCGGTGGTGAACGATGCCACCTTTGGCTTTGGTTTCTGCGTCGATTCGGTCGCAGGGCTGGCGTTGACGGTGGTGTCGTTTGCTTGACCAGTGCTGCTGGAACCGGAATCCGAAAACAGCCCATAGCCGGTTAATGCCGTTGCGCTGGCAAGGGCAGTCACCAGTGCCGTGCGCACTGCTGCTGCTGATCGCCATGGTGACTGAGTACTCATCGGCAGCTAGTTTACCTTGTCGTTTCACGCTAGACTCTGGAGGCGTGATTGATCTGAAGCTTTTGCGCGAAAACCCTGACCTTGTCCGACAGTCGCAGCGCACCCGCGGCGAGGACCCGCAGCTTGTCGACGAGCTGCTGGCTGCAGACGAAAAGCGCCGTCGCGCTATTGCCACCGCAGATGATCTGCGCGCGGAACAAAAAGCATTCGGTAAAAAGATCGGTCAGGCTTCCGCAGAAGAACGCCCAGCGCTGCTGGAGGGATCTTCCGAGCTGAAACTAAAGGTCAAGCAGGCGCAGGAAGAGCAAAAGGCCGCCGAGGATGAAGTAGCCGCCATCCAGTACCGTTTGTCGAACATCGTGGAGGGCGCACCTGCCGGTGGCGAGGAAAACTTCATTGAAATCGAACGCGTCGGAGAAATCCCTAGCTTCGATTTCGAACCGAAAGACCACCTGGAGCTTGGGGAAAAGCTCGGGCTTATCGACATGACTCGCGGTTCGAAGGTCGGCGGCGCACGTTTTTATTACCTCACCGGTGATGGCGCTTTCTTGCAACTGGGCATGATGATGCTCGCTGCGCAAAAAGCGCGCGAAGCCGGATTCCAGCTGATGGTGCCTCCGGTTTTGGTGCGCCCAGAGATCATGTCTGGCACGGGCTTTTTGGGTGAACACTCCGACGAAATTTATTACCTGGAACGCGATGACATGTATCTGGTCGGTACCTCGGAGGTGGCGTTGGCGGGCTATCACAAAGACGAGATCATCGATCTTGCCGACGGCCCAATCCGCTATGCCGGCTGGTCTTCGTGCTTCCGTCGGGAAGCCGGTTCGCACGGTAAAGACACCCGCGGTATTTTGCGTGTGCACCAGTTCGACAAGGTAGAGATGTTCAGCTACTGCAAACCGGAGGATGCAGCAGCGGAACACCAGGCTTTGCTGAACCTGGAAAAAGACATGCTTGCCGCCATCGAGGTTCCATACCGCACCATCGACGTTGCCGGGGGTGATTTGGGTAGCTCCGCAGCACGCAAATTCGATAACGAGGCCTGGGTGCCATCTCAGCAGACTTTCCGTGAGCTGACTTCCACCTCGAACTGCACTACCTTCCAAGCCCGACGCTTGTCGACGCGTTACCGCGATGAACAGGGCAAAACCCAGACTGCTGCGACGCTCAACGGCACGCTAGCCACCACTCGTTGGCTGGTTGCGATCCTGGAAAATCACCAGCAGGCCGACGGCACCGTGGTAGTCCCAGAAGCCCTACGCCCATTCGTCGGCAAGGAGATTTTGGAGTGACCGAATACCACAGCCGTGCCGGGCTACGCGTGCCAGAAAACCTGCCGAAGCTGAGAAAGCACCCATCTGAAGCCCGCGAAATTCCCTATGGCACCCCGGTGGTGCCGCTGGCTCGCTGGCTGATGTTTCTGCAGGGCATCGAAGTGACCGTGGACGGCGTCGAAAATATCCCTGCTGATGGTGGCGCGCTTCTGGCGATCAACCACACTGGCTATTACGACTTCATCCTGGGCGGGTACCCTGCGTACCTGCGGGGGCGTCGCATCGTGCGCATGATGGCGAAAAAGGCGATTTTTGATACGCCGATTGTCGGTACTGTGCTGCGAATGATGGGCCACATCAGCGTGGACCGTTCTGCAGGAAAAGGTGCTGCATCCAAGGACGCAGCGGTGCAGAAATTGCGTGAGGGCAAACTGGTGGGGATTTTCCCAGAGGCTACGATCTCACGCGCATTTGAAATCAAAGACCTGAAAACCGGTGCTGTGCGCATCGCAGATGAAGCAGATGCGCCGTTGCTTCCGGTGATTATTTGGGGATCGCAGCGCATCTGGACCAAAGACCTGCCCAAAAACCTCTGGCGTGCCAATGTGCCGGTGCGGGTAGCCGTCGGCAAGCCCATCGAACTCAGCGGTTCCGTAGAAGAAGATACTGCAGCGCTGAAAAAAGCGATGGAAAAGCTGCTAGAAACCACCCGGGAGAAATACGCCGAGCGTCATGGGCCATTCGAACCTGGCTTACCGTGGATGTCGGCTTCTTTGGGCGGGAGCGCTCCAACCCTGGAACAAGCCGCTGAAATTGATGCTGCCGCGCGTGCCGAACGCGCACGTAAAAAAGCTGCAAAGGCGGAAAAAGCTGCAAAGGCAGCGAAGGCGGAAAAGAAAGACCGCAAGTGAGCCAGGCAGATGATGCAATGGCCATCGGGCCCGCCCCGCGACTAATCGTCAGCGATATTGACGGTACCTTCATTAATTCGGCCGATCGTGTGCCGCCGCGGGTACGCGATGCCATACATAAGGCAACCGCGCAGGGGATGCATTTTGCTTTAGCGACTGGGCGCCCTTTCCGCTGGTTGCAGCCGGTATTAGAACAAATAGCAGCCCGGCCAGTGTGTGTCACTTCCAATGGAGCGGTGATATACGACTGTGCTGCCGATGAGGTGCTCACCGCCGCAGAGATCTCGCCGGAACTGATGGAAGAGGTCTATCACACTGCACAAGAAATTTTTGCCCCCTACGGCGGGGTAAGTATCGCTGCAGAATACGCAGGCTATTCCGTACGGCAAGACCCAACCGAGCTGTTTGTGGCCGCGGATAATTACGCACACACTTGGGCAGATTCGCAATTTATTTCTAAACCGACAGAACAAGTCTGGCAAAAGCCCGCCGTGAAGTTTTTATTGCGCAATCCGGCGATGTCCGCGAACCAGATGTATGAGCTGTTGGCTGAACATATTGATAGCCGACGCGCACACGTTACGTATTCGATTGATGCGGGATTGCTGGAAGTCGCGGCACCGGGGGTAAACAAGGCCGCTGGCCTGGAATTCCTTGCCAACCACTTGGGAGTGGCGGCTGCGGACGTCATCGCCTTCGGTGATATGCCAAATGACATTGAGATGCTGCGCTGGGCCGGGCGTGGGGTAGCAGTAGAAAATGCGCACCCGGCGGTGCGCCAGGCAGCTGATATGGTAACTGGGTCTAATGACGATGCCGGGATAGCCCAGATCATAGAACGGTGGCTGTAGAACAACCATGTTTATTGCTGCACTCGACCAAGGCACCACGTCCACGCGGTGCCTTATTTTTGACCGCGACGGAAACGTGGTCTCGCAGGCTCAGTTGGAACACCAGCAAATTATGCCGCGCAAAGGTTGGGTGGAGCATGACCCGAACGAGATTTGGGCCAACACGCGCCGGGTAATTTCTTCGGCAATGGTGGAACTGGATATCACCGCCCGTGATGTGCAAGCTTTGGGGGTTACCAACCAGCGCGAGACTGCCGTTGTTTGGGAAAAAGCTACTGGTGAACCAATCTATAACGCAATCGTCTGGCAAGACACCCGCACTGGTGGCGAATTCGACGATGCTGCGGCGTGGCAAGCAAAAACCGGGTTATTGGCCAATTCTTACCCTGCTGGTCCGAAGATCGCCTGGATTTTGGATCACGTTGATGGTGCTCGTGAGCGCGCCGAACGCGGCGAATTACTAGCCGGAACCATTGATTCCTGGTTGGTGTGGAACTTAAGCGGCGGTGCGGAACAGGGAGAAAACGCCGATGAGGCAGATGGCGCTGCCGCTGCTGAGGAAAATACCCCTGGAAACAGTAGCGATGCCACCTACCAAGCGCAGCATATTACGGACGTGACTAATGCATCGCGCACCCTCTTGTTGGATTTACACACGCTGGATTGGGACGACGAACTTTGTGAGGCGCTGCGGGTGCCGAAGAAAATCTTGCCGACGATCGTCCCATCGATTGGTGCACTCGGTGAGGTGCGCCACCGCGGTTCACTCACCGGGGTGCAGATAACCGGCATTTTGGGAGACCAGCAGGCCGCCATGTTTGGGCAGCGGTGTTTCCGGCCCGGGGATGCGAAAAACACCTACGGCACCGGATTGTTTTTGCTGCTCAATACCGGAACGGAACCGAAGTTTTCCGAGCATGGTTTGCTGACCACCATCGCCTACCAACAACAAGGCGAAAAGCCGGTGTATGCGCTAGAAGGATCAGTCGCGGTTGGTGGATCGTTGATCCAATGGCTGCGGGATCAATTGGGAATTATTCCGGATGCTGCTTCCAGTGAGTCGATTGCTGCCGAAGATAACGGCGGGGTTTATATCGTTCCAGCATTCTCTGGGCTTTTTGCTCCACGTTGGCGCCCGGATGCAGCTGGCGTGATCGTGGGCTTGACCCGTTATGCAGATCGCAGCCATATTACGCGCGCGGCGTTGGAAGCGACCTGCTTTCAAACCCGCGAGGTTGTCGAAGCAATGCAGAAAGATGCCGGCCGGGAATTATCGGGCCTCTGCGTCGACGGTGGCATGGTGGCCAACGATCTGTTGATGCAGATGCAAGCGGATATCCTCGGCTCGTCTGTGCAGCGCCCGGAGATGATCGAAACGACTGTCTGGGGCGCGGCACTTGCGGCGGGTATCGGAATTGGCTGGTGGGATTTTTCGGACGATGACTACGTCGCTGACCACGTCTGGGAGCCAAAAATGCCCGAAGCCCAGCGTGAGCAGCTCTACCGCATGTGGAATCAAGCAGTAGAACGCACGCTGGGCTGGGAAGATGCTGGCCGGGGTGAAGCCGACTAGCCCTCGGTGATTTCTATTTGTCCAGTGGAAGGATCGAAGGTGATATTGCCACCCTGGAAATTCACACGGATTTTCTGACCATGCTGGTATTGCTCACTGGTTGGTAGCCCCAGTTTTTCGAAGCCGCCGTTGGCCCAGGCTCGAGCGATTTCTCCCCAAAGCGCCTGGGTGCCAGTTGCCGCGGAATCAACGATGACTCCGTTGTCGAACAAGGCAAAGTCGACATCATCGGAGGCGCGCACGATACCAGTGGCTGGCGACCCCAGGACCGGGCCAATCAGCTTATTGATCCGCGCCCAGGTTTGTTCGATATCGCTGTTGCCCGTCAGTTTCACGACTTGCGTGATCATCGCGGGAACATCGCCCAGTTCCATACCGGAAGACGTCGCCAAGCGCTTAATCGTTGCCTCGGGGGACTCATTCGGAGCTTTCTCGGCAGCGCTGCTGGTCTGCTGCAGAATTGCCATGACTAGCGGCGCGATGATGCCGATTGCCTTGATTGCAGTTTGCAGAGGCCCTTGTGAGTTGGCATTGGTAGACGCATTTTGCGTATTGCTCTGTGTGTTGCTTTGGGGAGTGCTCTGCGGGGCTGCTTGGGTGTTGGTGGTGCTGTTGGAATTTGTGGTTCCGGATTGGTTGCCCGACTGCGACTGGCTGGTTGCGTTGCCCGCGAGCAGGCCAGCAACCTGCTGATATTTTTTGTTCGTGGCGTTGCGGATATCGCTCCACCGTGCCACGGCGTGGCTACCTGGGCATGTCGTGGCGCCAACGTCGCGGTGGCCGTGGAAACGCTGGAAGGTACGTGTATCACCGGCAGGATATTTTGCGTAGCTGCTGCCACCGGATGTCATCTGGATGGTGCCTGCTGGGTCAAAACCAGACTGCGCAGCGCGCCATCCAGCGATCTGTCCGACGGATTGGATGATGGCTTCGTTGATCGGTGCAATTTCGTAGTTACCGACCATGGAGATGCCGAAGGTTCCGTGGTTATAGCCGCCTGCGTGCGCGCCCATGACACCTTCACTGAGTCCGCCACGACGGCCCTCGTAGATGGTTCCGAACTTGTCGACGAGGGCGTGGTATCCGATATCGCACCAGCCCAGGGTCTGGGTGTGGTACTGGTAGGCGCCGCGAACCTGTGCGGCAGCGCTGGCAGCGTCGTAGTTATTGGAGCCTGCCGTGTGGTGCAGAGTCAGGGCGTTGTAGTCCATGCCGGTTGCGCCGCAATTGCCACGGTAGGACTCGTTCGCGCCCCAGCCTTGGCGAGTGACTAGGGTCGGCATGCCGACGGATAGGTTTGCGGTGTGCTCAATGGTGTTTTCTGCTTGGGCTGCGCCAGCTGAGGCGTTGCCGTTGACGAAAACTGCGCTTAGATCATCAGCGCTGGTTGCGCCACCCGCTGCACCAGAATTAGCTGTAGTGGCAGTGGTGCTGTCGGCGTTGTCGGTGAGGTCGACGTCATCAGCGACGGGCTGGATAAGCCCAGCGGAGGTCTCCAAACCGGCTTTTGGTAGGGAGTTGGCTGTTCCGGGCGCTGCGTCGGTTGCGTTGTCGGTTGATTGCGCATCAGGTTCCGTATCGGATTGTGCGCCAGGTTGCGCATCAGCCTGTGTGCCGCTGGTTTCGGTGGTGCCCGCAGTGGCTTTCTCGCCAGTGAACAGATCTAATCCGGCAACTGACACCTGCACGGTGTGAGTTGGTTCGACGTAGATCAGTTCGGTGCCTTGCTGCGTGGCTTCTTCTGGGTTGGGTAGCGCGTCGGCTTCGAACCATTCCGTCCAGCTACCGTCGGCACGCTTGGAACGGAAGTGCGCATTGATGTCGCGTTCACCGCTCCAAGTTAGGGCGAAGGAGTCGAATTCTTCGTCCTTAGTAAATTCTTGCACCGCGCGGGACGGGGCGGGGCCGTCGCCTTGGGTGGCCACGGCTGGATCATCCACAACGGTGGCGGTGCCGCTACTGAAGCTGGCGGTGCTGATGCTGGCTTCGGCCTGATCAGAACCAGCATTTTGGGTTTGCAATACCTGGTGGCCTCCGAATGCTGCGGTGACGACGAGGGCCGCCGTCGCGGTGACAGCGACGACTGGGCTGGCACTAGCCCAGCTTCGCAGCGACCCGGAGGTGCTAATACGGCGACGTAAGTGCATGAATACTCCTGTTTCTTTGAATGATTCAGCGAATCAATCAGCAACACACCCCTGAAACATGCACGCGTGTGTAAGCCGTGTGTCAGAGGTGAAGATACATATGCGAAGTTACATATGGGAAAAATGTTAATCATGTTGCGACACGCGTATCGGGAAGCATTATTCGGGATGGGTTGGCCCCATCCTGGCCACAAGTTTTTCGCAGAATACTGCGTACGTTTTTTGCAGAATACTGCGTACGCGGACAGCGTTTCTCCGGGGAAAAGTTGCCCACCCAACTTGGTTGCTCCCACTAGTGCGGGTGGTGCTCCACTAGTCTGTAATGCATGACTGCATATGACCTCATCATTGTCGGATCCGGATTTTTCGGCCTCACCATCGCAGAACGCGCGGCCAATGAGTTGGGCAAGAAAGTGCTCATCGTCGAAAAGCGCTCCCATCTTGGTGGAAACTGCTACACCGAAACCGATGAAGAAACCGGCATTGAGGTGCATAAATACGGTGCTCACCTGTTCCACACCTCCAATAAGCGGGTGTGGGATTACGTCAACAAATTTACCGATTTTACTGATTACCAGCACCGGGTATTCGCTATGCACGACGGCACCGCCTACCAATTCCCGATGGGGCTGGGCCTGATTAACCAATTCTTTGGGCGCTATTACAGCCCGGAAGAAGCCAAACAACTCATCGCTGAGCAAGCTTCGGAATTCGACTCGGACAAAGCCGAAAACCTAGAGGAAAAAGCCATTTCGCTGATTGGGCGCCCGCTTTACGAGGCATTTGTGAAAGGCTATACCGCTAAACAGTGGCAAACTGACCCGAAAAACCTCCCAGCTGGCAATATCACTCGACTGCCAGTGCGCTATACCTTCAACAACCGCTACTTCAATGACACCTACGAAGGACTGCCGGTCAACGGGTATACCGCCTGGCTAGAGAATATGGCGGCTTCGGACAATATCGATGTCCGATTGGACACGGATTGGTTCGAAGTTCGGGATGACATCCGGGCGCAGTCACCGGATGCTCCTGTGGTCTACACCGGCCCATTAGACCGCTATTTCGACTACTGCGAGGGCCGTTTGGGCTGGCGTACCGTGGACTTCGACAAAGAGGTCCATGATGTGGAAGATTTCCAGGGCACCGCGGTCATGAATTACAACGACCAGGATGTGGACTACACTCGCATCCTGGAATTCCGCCACTTCCACCCAGAGCGCAATTACCAGCGCAACAAGACAGTGATTTTCAAAGAATATTCACGTTTCGCTGGTGCCGATGACGAACCGTATTACCCGATCAACACCCCGGAAGATCGCGAAAAACTCGCTGCTTACCGCAAGCATGCGGCAAAAGAAGTTACAGACAACAATGTGCTCTTTGGCGGCCGTCTAGGCACCTACCAGTACCTGGACATGCACATGGCCATTGGTGCGGCGCTGTCAATGTTCGACAATAAACTGGTGCCGTATTTCCAGGATGGGAAGCCGTTGGAACAAGAACGTGGCCACTAAGAAATAACCGCTGGACTAGCACGCTGGACCCAGCGCCCTGAACTAAGCACTCTGCACTCATTACCGTGAATCAACTTCTGTGAACTGGAGAACCGTGAACCATCGCGAAGCCCTGCAACGCATCCTTTTGCCGAAACGTGGCGAACCTTTCGATGTCTGCATGCTTTACCTCATCGAATCCACGCAAAACAAAGAACGCTTGAGCTGGAATACCCGCACTGATGTCACCGTGCCGGCTGGTGCGGAAGCTAGCTTCGAAACCTACTTCAATGCCTTCCCAGCATCGTATTGGCGCCGCTGGTCACAGTTGGACTCCGTCGTATTGACCATGAAGGTCACCGGTACCGCCAATATCGCTGTGTATCGCTCCAAAGTCGATGGCACCCGAGTTGGGGTGAGCAACCATTTGATTGCCGATGACACTCTGGACATCGAGCTGCCACTGAAGAACTTTGAAGACGGTGGCTGGTACTGGTTTGATGTCACCGCAGAAACGGACACCATTATTAGCGAAGCCGCCTGGTGTGCCCCACACGCGCCGAAGCCACAAACGCTTCCCGACGGGTCCACCATCGAGCCTGCTGCGAAAAAAGTCGCTGTCGGCATCCCGACGTTCAACCGCCCAGCCGACGCCGTTGCTGCGTTGCAGGCGCTGGGGGAGGATCCTGTCGTCGAACAAGCTATTTCTCACGTGCTCATGCCGGACCAGGGCAACCAGCACCCAGCTGACGAGCCCGGTTATGACGACGCGGTAGCTGTATTCGGCGAACGCTTCCGTGAATTCCGGCAGGGCAACTTGGGTGGTTCCGGTGGTTATTCGCGCATCATGTACGAGTTTGTGGAAAACACTGATGCGCCGTTCGTGTTGTTCATGGACGACGATATTGCCATCGAACCAGATTCCATTTTGCGTGCCGTGCAGGCTGCCCGTTTTGCGGCCAGCCCGATTGTCGTTGGTGGACAAATGTTGAACCTGCAACAGCGCGCACAATTGCGTACCACAGGCGAAATGATCCAAGGCCACGACTTTATGTGGGGGCCAGCCCCATATGGTGTGTACGATCACGACTTTTCTGAATACCCGTTGGGCTACACGCTCACCGAAGAACAACAGCGCAACCCGCACGCGAAAAGCAGTGCAGACTTACACCGGCGTGTCGATGTTACCTATAACGGCTGGTGGATGTGCTTGTTCCCACGCGTGGTTGCCGAAACCGTCGGCCAGCCATTGCCGCTGTTTATCAAGTGGGATGATACAGAATATTCCTTGCGTGCTGCCGAGTTCGGCTTTCCGACGGTCACCTGGCCGGGTGCCGCAATCTGGCACATGGCCTGGGCAGATAAGGACGATGCGATCGACTGGCAGGCGTATTTCCACCTGCGTAATCGTCTGATCACTGCTGCTATGTATCATCGCGGCAGCTTCAAGGGCGTGGCACGCTCGATCATGAAATCAAGCTACAAGCATGCGCTGTGCATGGAGTATTCCACCATGGCCATTCAAATTGAAGCCATGCGGGATTTCCTGTCTGGCCCAGCGCAACTCTTTGATGTCTTAGAATCGTCGCTGCCACGCATCCAGAAGATCCGACAGAACTACGATGATGCTGTTATATACGAGTCGGCGGCAGATCTGCCAGCGCCGACCGGTGCCAATGTGCCTTTACGCAACGTTGGTGGTCGTTTGGGTAAGGTGAAAAAGATTCCGTGGCTGTTGAAAACCCTGCGCCACATGTCGCGGGAAGCTGACCCGGCGCACTATGAAGCACCACAGATCAACCTAAATCCAAAGGATGCGCGGTGGTATAACCTGTCGCGAGTTGATTCGGCGACTGTGACCACCGTTGGTGGTACCGGGGTGGCCTTCCGCAAACGCGATAAGCAGTTAACCAGTGAGTTGCTCTCACAAACCCGGCAGCTATTGAAAGATATTGACGCTCGTTTCGATGAGCTGCAGGAAACTTATCGAAGCGCGCGCCCGCAATTGACCGCACGTGAATCGTGGAAGAAGGTGTTTGATGCCCAATAAACCCAGCAAAAACGAACCCAATCAACTGAGCCGGGCAGAATCTCGGGTTCTGCAGCGTATTCAGGCGGTGGCTTTCGATGCGCCGGGTGTGCTGTCGGCTGCTCGTGGGCTATCGCATTTCGGTGAACATGCTGCAGGCTGGGTTGCCAGCGCAGGAGTAGGTGCTGCCGTCGACAAGCAGCGTCGTGGACAGTGGGTACGAGTTGGTGCCTCGGCATTGACCGCGCATGCCGCATCGGTGGTGCTGAAACGCATCGTGCGTCGGCGTCGTCCGGATTATCCGTATGTGCGCGTGGGGGTGTCTACGCCATCGAAGTTGTCGTTTCCGTCGTCACATTCGACGTCCACAGCGGCGTTTTGTACTGGGATTTCAGAATTGACGGGTACAAAAATACCGTTGGCAGGTATCCCGGTAATGATGGCATCGCGTATGGTGTTGGGGGTTCATTACCCGACAGATACTCTGCTGGGTGCAATGATTGGTTATGCGACCGCTAAGCGAATGATGAGGCAAGGCTAGATGGAAAACGACGGTCACCAAAGCGTGTTTCATTCGGAACCGCATACCTCCGGCGTGGATACCGGCCGGAAGCGGCAACCTCCGAAAAACTTGCTTGATGGCATGATCAAGGCGCTGCGTCCGAAGCAGTGGGTAAAAAACAGCCTGGTTATCGCGGCGCCGGCTGCTGCCGGTGCGGGTGTCTTGTTGGATGGGCGCACGCTTGCCGACGTCGCCTTGGCTTTTATCGTCTTCTGCATGGGTGCGTCCTCGATCTACTTGGTCAATGATGCCCGCGATGTCGCTTCTGACCGCGAGCACCCGACTAAGCGCTTCCGCCCGATTGCCGCTGGGGTGCTGCCGGTCGGCCTGGCCTATGCCATGGCTGTCGGGCTCATTATTGCCGCCGTTGGCCTGTCCTTCTTGGCCTCTGATGGGGTGGGTCTGGCCTCGGTGATTGCGGTGTATATCGCCTTGCAGCTGGGCTATTGCTTTGGCTGGAAGCACATGCCGGTGATTGATATCGGCTTGGTGTCTTCTGGGTTCATGCTGCGTGCGATGGCAGGTGGTGTAGCTGCCGGTATCGAACTTTCACAATGGTTCCTGCTGGTGGCGGCATTCGGTTCCTTGTTTATGGCTTCCGGTAAGCGTTATGCGGAGCTGCTGCTCTCGGAACGCACGGGTGCTAAGATCCGCAAGGCATTGGAGGGCTACACGCCGACGTACCTGCGCTTCGTTTGGACTTTGGCTGCTACCGCCGTCGTTATGTCCTATGCGCTGTGGGGATTTGAACTCTCGCAGGCTACTGAGGGCTTGGCATCGATCATGTATCAGGTTTCCCTGGTGCCGTTTACCATTGCTATTTTGCGCTATGCCTCCAATGTGGACCGGGGTGAAGGTGGAGCTCCGGATGAGATTGCGTTGGAGGATCGCGCGCTGCAGGTGCTGGCGTTGCTGTGGATCGCTTGCATCGTGCTGGCTGTGTACATCGTTCCTGCAATTTAAAATCATTTTCAAGTAGCGATTATTTTTGCCTCCCCCTAGACTGATTTTTAGCTGTGTAACGAAATTGTCTCGGTTTTCGATACACTTACTAGAATCTGCTGCCGCTCTGGTTTTTGGCTGATCACCGCATACGGTTGCTTGCTAGCGTTCGATCGAAAAGCTTGGAGCATAAAGGCAGCTTGGAAAAATTTCCGTGAAGGGGAGCAATGACGTCGATCGTGAATATGCGTCGTGCGGTGGTCGCTGCGGTGGCTGCTGTGGCGGTGGCGCTCGGAATGATGGCTAGCCCATCGGTGGCGACCGCACAAGACAACCGGGGCTGGTTGCGCCCGGATGCTACGGGTACCTGTGATTGGGACCCGCATGTAGCTTATTTTGTGCAACGCTGTGACGTATATTCGCCAGCAATGGGGCGTAATATTCCCGTGCAGATCCAGCCTGCTTCTCGTGGTGGCAACGCAGGCCTATATCTTCTAGATGGTTTGCGGGCGAACAACCAACAAAATGGTTGGAACCGCGAGGGTAACGCCCACAAGAAATTTGTGGACAACAACATCACCCTGGTAATGCCGGTCGGTGGCGAGGCATCGTTCTACGCAGACTGGAAAGGCACCCCGAAGTACTTCCCGGGTGAAGAAGACGGCAGCTACAAGTGGGAGACTTTCCTGACTGCTGAGCTTCCTGGCTATCTGCAGCAGCACTTCGGTGTTGCTCCGAACAACAACTCGATTGCCGGACTGTCGATGGGGGCGACTGCCGCGATGAACCTGGCTGGCAAGCACCCAAACCAATTCCGTCAGGCACTGTCTTATTCCGGTTACCTTTTCACCACTGCACCGGGAATGCAGACCATGATGCGGGTGGCGTTGCTTGATGCAGGTGGCTACAACATCAACGCGATGTACGGCACGATCATTAACCCAGCTCGTTTCCAGAACGACCCATTCCACTTGGTGGGCAACTTGCGTAATACCGACGTTTACGTTTCTGCCGCTTCCGGTATTCCTGGGCCGGCGGATCATAACTTGGCGCCGCAGCACCAGGCTCCGGGTATCGTTTTGGAATTTATGTCTATGATCGGCACCCGAGCCTTTGAAGCGAATGCTCGCTTGAATGGTGTTCCTATCACCACCGATTACCCGGGCGTTGGTCTGCACAACTGGTACCAGTTCAACTACCAGTTGGATCGCACTTATGACCGTATCTTGGATGTTATGGGAGCTCGTTAAAACAAGCCTGAGCTCGTAGCCGGACTGGATGTCGCAACACAGCGACACCAGTCCGGTTTTTGTTTCTAGCGTGCTGTCTGCTGCTGAAATATTGCTGGAGCTGAATAATTTAATGATTTCTAGGGCTGAATCATTTCTGGGCTGAATTATTTCTGGGTTGAGGATCTTTGTGTATTTTTCTGAGAAGTACCGGAGTGTCTTCCCAACCATCGCCAAGTTAAACCTAAACTTTAGACTTGATAACTACGCGAGTAGGCCAGCCGCATCCCGGAAGCGGGGAACTTCCGGGGTGAGGGCGGGCCTGAATTTTGCCTACCCTGTACACACTTTCAAGGAATCATTATGCGACTAGACTCGTCTCGTTCCCCGCACGTTCAATCACAGACTGCCGGTCAGTCACGCGGTACTCGCGGTCGTGCCTGGTTTAAGGCCTTGGCTGTGCCTACCGCCGTCGCTACCGGCTTGGCTATCGTGCCTATTTCGACGCAGGCTCCGGTGGCGCAAGCCCAAAGCTCGCTACCAGGAAGCTCGAACCTACTGCCAAAAAACGATGGCCTGACTGACTCAGTTCTTCCGGGCGAAGCTCCACAGCGCAGCACCATCGAAACGGAATACCCGAGTTCCGATGGGCTGCCAGCAGGCGTGGAAATTGATCGTGTGGAATACAAATCGCCCCGCCACGCTTTCGTATACGTGAAGTCCGCTGCCATGCCAGACCAGGAAATGAAGTTCCAGATTCTGCTGGCCCGTGACTATTACGCTAAGCCGAACCAGCAGTTCCCGGAATTGTGGTTGATGGACGGTTTGCGTGCCCGTGAAACCGAATCTGGCTGGACCATCGCGACTGATGTCGAGCAGTATTTCGCCGACAAGAATGTCAACGTTGTGTTGCCAGTCGGTGGTGAGTCGTCGTTCTATTCTGACTGGCAGCAACCAGACAATGGTAAGCACTATAAGTGGGAATCTTTCCTGACCAAGGAAGTCATCCCAATCATGGATAACAAGTTCCGCTCCAACAAGCAGCGGGCAGTCGCTGGTCTGTCCATGGGCGCAACTTCTGCTATCAACATGGCAGAGCGGAACCCGCACCTGTTTAATTTCGCAGGTTCGTTCTCCGGATACTTGGATACGACAAGCAAGGGTATGCCGGAAGCGATTCAGATGGCGCTTTCCGACGGCGGCGGCTACAACGCTGAAGCAATGTGGGGGCCGCTGTACAGCCAGGGTTGGATCGACCATGATCCGAAGTTGGGTATCGAGCAATTGCGCGATATGACAGTCTATGTTTCTTCCGGTAGCGGACAGCCGGACTTTGGCGACCCGAACTCCGTCGCCAAGCACGGCCCAAGCTTGCCAGGCGTGGGCCTGGAAGTTATTTCGCGCATGTCGACGCAAACCTTCGTGGACCGTGCCAAGGCCCAAAACGTGGATGTCGTCGCGAAGTTCCGCCCAACCGGTATTCACACTTGGGAATACTGGGAATTTGAGCTGAAGCAGGCCTGGCCGTACATCGCGAACTCTCTGAGCATCCCACAAGAAGGCCGCGCGGCGGAGTGCGAAGTTAAGGGAGCCATTGGAGCCAGCGTTGCTGGCCAGGCGCACTTCGAAGAATGCTTGACCAACGAATACCAGGTGGGCGAGACCAGTGGTGTGGCGCAGGACTTCACCGGCGGTACTGCTTATTGGTCGCCAGAAACCGGTGCGCATGGGGTTTACGGCGCGATCAACGCGCGTTATGCGCAGCTGGGTGGAGCAACCTCGTGGTTGGGCTTCCCGAAGTCCACTGAACTGGGTACGCCAGACGGCAAGGGCCGGTTGGTACAGTTCGAAAATGGCAACATTTATTGGCACCCAGATACTGGTGCTTGGGAAGTGCCGAATGATTTGTTGGAAGGCTGGAAAGAATACGACTACGAGCGTGGCCGCTCCGGGTACCCTACCGGCAAGGATGAACACATCAATGGCGGCAAGCTACAGCCGATGCAAGGTGGCTTCCTAGCGCGTAACCGCGAGGGCAAGACCCACCTGGTCTTCGGCGCAATCGCTAAGAAGTATGCGACCGTGGACAAGGCTGACTTGGGTCTGCCGATCAGCAATGAGTACAAGATCGATGGCGGTTGGTTCCAGCAATTCGAAAACGGCAATATTTACTTCTCGCCAGAATCCGGCGCCCAGGTGATCAAGTACGGAAAGATCTTCGACGAATGGGGTAAGCACGGTTACGAGAAGGGCAAATTCGGCTGGCCTACCGCGGATTTCGAGTCGAAGCCGGGCGTGAATGAGCAGAAGTTCCAGAACGGAACCCTGCAAGAGATCAACGGTGGCGTACGGGAGAAGTAATGCGATTTACTCGAAGCACAGGTATTCGTAGCGTTGGAGCTTTTCGCAACACTGGGGTGCGGCGTCGGAAAGCGTCGTTGGTAGCGGCGTTGACCACCGGTGCCCTGGTTTTGGCCGCCTGTGGTTCAGCGACCGTAGAAGACGAAGCACCAGAAACCCTGAGCAAATCCTCGACACAGACTACGAAATCCACCGCAGCCAGTTCTACAACGTCGCCGGGGGCTGGTAAGGACGACAAAGACGGTAAGGACGGCAAAAAATCCAGCGAGGGTTCTACGACGGCTAAGTCTGGTTCCGGGCAGAATAGTGCCGGGAATAATAACGCTGAGCCGGCGCCGCAAACTGCCGGTGGCCGTGACCGTGGCGCGCAGGAAATCGACGAAATTCCTGAGACGAACCCTTTCGG
>NZ_LZMN01000002.1:0-15328 GCF_001665955.1 Corynebacterium sp. EPI-003-04-2554_SCH2473622
GGCCCGGAAGTAACCGGTGGGAGCACAAAGATTCCTGTCTAAACCCGAGGCCTAAACCTGGGAGCTAAATCAGGGATTTAAACCAGAGGTGTAAATTAGACCCACCCTGCGGCGCGCTATTTTACAAAAACCGCGATTTTTGTAAAATAGCGCGCTATTATTGTCTATATTCTTACAGCGTTCAGTGAAAATACAACGCTGAGCGAAAAGACAACGCCGATTTAACACATGACGCTGATCTAAAGTAGTAACACCGACCCGAAGAAGGCCCGACTCATGGCAAACACAACTGGTTATAAGCCATTAAAGACGGTCTTTCATGCGAGTCGGCACGGTCATTCGGAGTTGGAGAAAGAACACGCCCAAAGACTCGATTCACCTGCGACTTTACAATGGGATTTCACCGTCGTAGGGCACCCGCTATTCCTGATGATGACCGTCGAGCTTGCCGCACTATTGGAAAGAATCTGGCACACTGAACTGCGAATTTCCGAAAAATGGGCGGCACTTCCGGGCATTGGACGACAGCACTATTTGCTGGGAATCTTAATCTCTGAAATTCGGGCGACAAATGCCATTGAAGGGATTTTTTCTACGCGGAAAGAAATCGCGTCTGCTTTGGAACGGCCCTCTACTACCGCCCACAAACGATTTCGGGAAATGGCTGGGCTGTACCAATCATTGCTAGTGCCAGATTCCGAGCGCATGGAATTCCCGAAAACCGTGCAGCAGTTGCGAAAGCTTTACGATGAGCTACTTGCGCACGAAATTGCTGCCGAAGACGCACCAGACGGGAAGCATTTCCGTCGGCAGGAAGTCACGATCTTCGATGGAACGAAAACGCTTCATCGGGCGCCGGGGGCGGAAGAAGATATCGAGCATAGAATGGGTACTTTTTTGCGCACCCAAGCTAGCACCGAGAATTCTTTGGTGCAGGCAATAGTGGGGCATTTTATGTTCGAATACACCCACCCGTTTTATGACGGCAACGGGAGGTTAGGGCGGTTTTTGTTGGCGTTTCGGTTATTGGATGTTCTGTCGGCGCCGACCGCAATGTCTTTGTCACACCAGTTTTCAGTGCAGCGGGCGAAATACTATTCCGCCTTCCAGCAGGCCGAGCAGTCACTGAACCGTGGGGAAGTCACATTCTTCGTTAAAGCAATCGCCGACCTCATTGGTGACGCTCAATTAGAGCTAGAAGAATCCCTCGACGAGAAGCGGGTGCAGCTTCTTAACTTGGAAGGCAAGATCGGGGGAGCCGAATTCTCGGATTACCAGAAGGCGTTTTTGTCGATTCTTGGGCAGGCGTTTCTGTTCGGCCCCCATGAGCCGGTGTCCCTGCAGGAGATTGGGCAATACATGGGCAAACACTGGAATACTGTGCGACCAGTTGCACGCGAACTTGTCGCCCAGGGCGTCGTGCGGGAAGTTTCTAAGAAACCATTGTCCTTTGAATTGACAGAGAACGGGACCGCGATTCTCGGATTGCAGGAAGTCTAATGCGACGGCCGTAGTTTCTTAACCTAACCGTCGGCTTTAGTTCGTGCAGTCCCGAAAAATATCCGGCAAAAGTGGAAACACTACGGACAGCGTGTCGGTGACCGCGCCTGACGACGAGGCGCAGTTGATGATTAGGCTCCCGCCGCCGTGCTCGGTCATGCCGATGATCCCGCGGGACAGACCCGCCTTGGGTGAAGCTTCTAAACCACGCAGCAGCACTTGTGTTTCTAGGCCATGTAGGCGGGCGCTGACATATTTTTCCGTTACCTCTGGCGTGAAATTGGTGACGCCAATGCCGGTGCCGCCGATGATCACGATGATTTCACAGCCGGCGACGAGGGCCGATTGTACGGCGTTATCGACGGGGGTGTAACCTTCTGTGACAACTTTTGAAAAGTGCAATTGCAATCCGTAATTTTTAATAAAATCTTGTGCAATTTCACCGGATTTATTGGTTTTATCTTTCTGTAAAACTCGGTCGGAGCTGACGATGATGGCAGCTAGTTTTGTACCCATATTCCGCCTCCAATTTCTTGAAAATGAGTGGTGATAAAAGTCATAAGAGAGAGTTATTTCCCCAGCTTAGGGCTACCTTAAGTGCCCTACCTGCAAGATTGTCCGCTATGCGAATTACGCAAGATTTGTGTGTCGTAATTTAATAAAAATTTAGCCGTTTCGGGTTTCCTTGATCGATTCATATACCACTAGATTGGGGGTCATAGGACCTACGACTAATGAGGATACAATGACTACTCTCGATACCTCAGGCAAAGTCATCCAGGGATGGGATCCGGAAAAATCCGATCACTGGGACTCCAAAATAGCCTGGCGAACACTGTGGATTTCCACCTTCGTTCTCGTTATTGGTTTTGCCACTTGGTACCTGGTCTCCGCAATTGCTCCACAGCTTAATGCAATCGGATTCGACCTGACCACTGCTCAGCTTTATTGGCTGACCTCCATTCCAGGCCTGGCCTGCGGTTTATTCCGCTTGTTCTTTATGTTCATGCCTCCCATCATGGGTACCCGCAAGCTAGTTTGGGTTTCTTCTCTGCTGTTCATCATCCCGATGCTCGGCTGGTTCTTCGCTGTACAAGACACTTCCACCCCGTACTGGTGGCTGCTGGTTCTTGCCTTTATGTCTGGTGTCGGCGGCGGCGTGTTCTCCGGATTCATGCCCTCGACCGGTTACTTCTTCCCGAAGCGTCTGTCCGGCACCGCACTAGGCCTGCAGGCGGGTATCGGTAACTTCGGTATTTCGTTCATCCAGTTGGTTGCTCCATGGTTGATGGGATTCACCCTGCTGGGTGTTGGTTTCGTGGCACCGCAGCGTACCGACGACGGCAACATTTTCGTGCACAACCCAGCGATTTTCCTGGTCCCATGGGCCATCGTTGGTGCAATCTTGGCGTTCACTCTGTTGAAAGACGTTCCGATTGAGGCGAACTTCCGCCAGCAGATCGACATCTTCGGCAACAAGAACACCTGGATTTTGACCGTTGTTTACATGATGACTTTCGGTGGATTCGCGGGCTTTGCAGCCCAGCTGCCACTGCTGATCAACCAGACCTTTGGTGCTGGCTCGGAATTCGCTGGTCAATTCGAAGATCTGCCGAACGGTGCTACTTTCGCCTTCCTTGGACCACTCATTGGCGCCCTGGTTCGCGCAATGTGGGGCCCACTGTGCGATAAATTCGGCGGTGCCATCTGGACGTTCATCGGCTGTCTCGGAATGACGATCTTCACCGTCGTCGCCACGTTCTTCCTGACGCCTACCCACCCAGATCAGATGTGGTGGTTCTTAGGCTCGATGCTGGTGGTCTTCTTCTTCACTGGCTTGGCTAACGCCGGAACCTTCAAGCAGATGCCGATGATTCTGCCGAAGCGGCAGGCTGGCGGTGTGATCGGTTGGACCGGTGCCACGGCAGCCTTCGGACCATTCATCGTCGGTGTCCTGCTTTCGATGCTGGCCCCAACGGTCTTCTTCATCGGCTGCGTTGTGTACTTCTCGATCACCACGGTGCTGGTCTGGATTTTCTACGCCCGCCCGAACGCACCGTACCCAGGATAAAGCGCCGTATACAGGATAAATAGGAGCACATTCCCCATGACTACTGCTACTTCCGGTTCCCCAAAACCGAATCCGCTGTTTAAGCTCGGTGCCTACCTGCGCAAAGGTGAGGCCACAGAGTCCGGCCAACAGCTGTTCTTAAAAGGCGGCCGCCAAGCGGACGTTTTCTACCGCAACCGCTGGGCCTTCGACAAGATGGTCCGTTCCACCCACGGCGTGAACTGTACTGGTTCCTGCTCGTGGAAGGTCTACGTCAAAGACGGCGTGATCACCTGGGAATCCCAGGCTGTGGATTACCCAACCACCGGCAACGACATGCCAGAATATGAGCCCCGCGGTTGCCCACGTGGCGCGTCGTTCTCCTGGTACACCTACTCGCCAACCCGCGTGCGTTACCCATACGCCCGTGGCGTGCTCGTCGACATGTTCCGTGAGGAAAAGAAAAAGCACGGCGATTCCGTGCTGGCGTGGCGCGCGATCCAAGAAGACCCAGAAAAACGCCGCGCTTATGTTTCGCAGCGCGGTAAGGGCGGCTTGATCCGCATTTCTTACGAAGAGGCCATCGACATTGCTTCGGCGGCACACGTCTACACCATCCGTAAATACGGCCCAGACCGCATCAACGGCTTCACCGTTATCCCGGCTATGTCGCAGGTGTCCTACGGCGCCGGTATGCGCTTCTTGCAATCCATCGGCGGCGTTGCCCTGTCCTTCTACGACTGGTACGCCGACTTGCCACCGGCATCGCCGCAAACTTTCGGCGACCAAACCGACGTCCCAGAATCCGGCGACTGGTACAACTCGTCCTACCTGATGATGTGGGGCTCGAACATCCCGGTCACCCGTACCCCGGACGCCCACTTCATGGTGGAAGCCCGCTACAAGGGCACCAAGGTTGTCGTGGTCTCCCCGGATTTCGCGGATAACACGAAGTTCGCAGACGAATGGGCCCGCATCCAACCGGGCACCGACGCCGCGCTGGCGTTCGCCATGGGGCACGTCATCCTGAAGACCTTCCACGTGGACCGTCAGGAGCCGTACTTCCTGAACTACATGCGGAAATACACTGACTCGCCATTCTTGGTGGCTCTGGACAAGCGTGACGACGGCACCTACACCCCAGGTAAGTTCTTGACCGCCTCGCAGGTCAGTGATGACACCCTGAAGGAATCGCCCAACGCGACCCACCGTGGCTTGGTCATGGAAGAAGACGGCCGCGTTGTCGACCCAGGCGGCACGGTTGCTGACCGCTGGGATATGGAATCGTCGAAGTGGAACCTGGGCCTGGATCATGCCGACCCGGTCATGTCCATCGCCGAAACCGATCAATTCGACACTGCAGAGGTACTGTTCCCACGTTTTGACCTGGACACCAACCCAGAAGACGTCGGAACCGGCAAACCAATCGGCGCTGGTGTCGTGCACCGCGGCGTGCCAGTACGCGAGGTTGACGGCAAGCTGGTTACCACAGTCTTCGACGTCATGCTCGCGCACTATGGCGTGAACCGTGAGGAACTCAACCTGCCAGGATCCTGGCCAACAGATTTCCACGACGCCACCGAAGTAGGCACCCCAGCATGGCAAGAAGGCCTGACTGGTGTGGCTGCAGAAACCGCCATCCGCATCGGCCGCGAATTCGCGCAGAACGCCGCTGATTCGCAAGGTCGTTCGCAGATCATCATGGGTGCGGGCGTGAACCACTACTTCCACGCCGACAACATCTACCGCACCTTCTTGGCGCTGACCTCCATGTGTGGCACCCAGGGCGTCAATGGCGGCGGCTGGGCGCACTACGTCGGCCAGGAAAAACTGCGTCCGATGAACGGCTGGACCCAGTGGGCCATGTCTGCCGACTGGCAGCGTCCACCGCGTCACATGATCACCACTGGCTTCTACTACTTCGCCACCGAGCAATACCGCTACGACAACTCGCGGGCTTCGCACTTGGGCTCGCCACTGGCTAACAACGACGCCATCGGCGACAAGATGGTCTCCGACACCATGGCAGAAGCCATGCGCCGTGGCTGGATGCCGGCCTACCCGCAGTTCAACCGCAACTCGCTGTTTTTGGCGGATGAAGCCGACGAAGCCGGCATGGAAGTCAACGACTATGTTGTCCAACAGCTGGAGAAGGGCGACCTGGAGTTTTCCTACGACAACCCGTCGGCAGAAGAAAACTGGCCGCGCATCCTCATTAACTGGCGCACCAACCTGCTGGGATCCTCCGCAAAAGGCACCGAGTTCTTCCTGCGCCACCTGCTGGGCATCGACTCCGACGCCACCGCGCCGGAGCTGAAGGAAGAAGAGCGCCCACGCAGCATCAAATGGACCGATGAGGCGCCCGTCGGCAAGCTCGATCTGATGATGACCGCCGACTTCCGCAACACCTCCACCACCCTGGTCTCGGACCTGGTGTTCCCGGCGGCCACCTGGTATGAAAAGCACGACATGTCCTCGACGGATATGCACCCGTACCTGCACTCGTTCAACGCTGCCATTAACCCACCATGGGAGGCACGTTCGGACTTCGAGATCTTCCGTGATCTCGCCGCCGACCTGTCGGATAAGGCTACGAAGTGGCTGGGCACGCAGCGCGACGTCGTCACGCAGCCAAGCCACCACGACAGCCCGGACGAGCTGGGTATGCCGAACGGCGTGGTGCCGAACGTGGAAGAGCAAGGCCTGATCCCAGGCGTGACCATGCCGAAGCTGCACGTCGTCGAGCGTGATTACACCAAGATCTACGAGAAGTGGACGCACCTGGGCCCATTACCTGCCAAGGCGGGCACGGGCGTGCATGGTACTAAGTTCAACGTGGAAAAGCAGGTGAAAGAACTCGAGCTGATCTGCGGTACTTCGGAGACCTCCATGGGCGAGCTGGTGGACCTGTCCAAGGACACCAAGGTCATCGACGCCATCTTGCACCTGTCTGGTGTGTCGAATGGCGAGCTGGCCAAGCAGGGCTTTGAGTTCCTGTCCTCGCGCACCGGTAAAGACCTCACCCCACTGGGTGCGGCCGACGAAGACGTGCGCATCACCTGGGACGACATCAAGGAACGCCCGAAAGAGGTCATCACCTCGCCGGAGTGGACCGCCGACAAGCGCAACAAGCGCCGCTACACAGCGTTTTCCATCAACGTGGAATTCGAGAAACCATGGCACACCGTCACTGGCCGCATGCAGTACTACATCGACCACGACTGGTACATCGACTACGGCGAAACCCTGCCGATTTTCCGCCCACCGCTGGATCACGTCCACATGCACGGCGAATTCGCGCCGGGCACGGAACTGACCAACGACCGTGGCGAAGCCGAAGTCACGCTACGTTACTTGACGACGCACAACAAATGGTCGATCCACTCGCAGTACTTCGATAACCTGCACGTTTTGTCCATCTCGCGTGGTGGACAGGTTGTGTGGATGTCCAACAAGGACGCCGAGAAGATCGGGGTTACGGACAACGACTGGGTCGAGGTCTACAACCGCAACGGTGTGGTTTCTGCGCGTGCCATCGTTTCCCACCGCATCCCGGAGGGCACGATGATCTGTAACCACGCCCAGGAACGCACCGTCGGCACGCCGATCAACGAGCACACCGGCCGACGCGGCGGCACGCACAACTCGCTGACCCGCATTTCCATCAAACCGGTACACATCGCTGGCGGTTACGGCCAGCTGACCTACCACTTCAACTACATCGGCCCGACTGGCAACAACCGCGATGAGGTTACTCGCGTCCGTCGCCGTTCACAGGAGGTTTCCTACTAATGAAAGTCATGGCCCAAATTTCCATGATCATGAACCTGGACAAGTGCATTGGCTGCCACACTTGTTCGGTGACCTGTAAGCAGGCATGGACCAACCGTGAAGGCACCGAGTACATCTGGTTCAACAACGTCGAGACCCGCCCGGGGCTGGGTTACCCACGCACATGGGAGGACCAGGAGAAGTGGAAAGGCGGCTGGGAACGCACCAACTCTGGCAAGCTGAAGCCAAAAGCTGGTGGACGCATCAAGAAACTGGCGACGCTGTTCCACAACCCGAACTTGCCGGAACTCAAGGACTACTACGAGCCTTGGACTTACCAGTACGAAGATCTGATGGGCGCGAAGGCTGGGCAGAAAACGCAGCCAACCGCAAAGCCGGTATCGCAGATCGACGGCCGCGACATCAGCAAGATTGAATGGTCCTCCAACTGGGACGATAACCTGGGTGGTTCGACGACCACCATGGACGATGACCCGGTGCTGCACAACATGAACCTCGAGGTGAAAAAGGAAATCGAGGATTCGTTCATGTTCTACCTGCCGCGTATCTGCGAGCACTGCATGAACCCGACCTGTGTTTCCTCGTGCCCATCTGGTGCGATGTACAAGCGCACCGAGGACGGCATCGTTCTGGTGGACCAGGACCGTTGCCGTGGTTGGCGCATGTGCGTTTCCGGCTGCCCTTACAAGAAGGTGTATTTCAACCACAAGACTGGTAAAGCCGAGAAATGTACCTTGTGCTACCCGCGTTTGGAGGTCGGCCAGCCGACGGTCTGCTCCGAGACCTGCGTGGGCCGTCTGCGCTACCTGGGCGTGATTCTTTACGACGCCGACCGCGTCGCCGAAGCCGCTGCCACCGAAAACGAGCAGGATCTGTTCGAAGCGCAGAAGTCCATCATGCTGGACCCGCATGACCCAGAGGTGGTGCGCGCCGCACAAGCAGAGGGCATCCCGCACTCGTGGATTGATGCTGCCCAGCAGTCGCCGATCTATGATCTGATCTTCAAATACGGTGTTGCTTTGCCGCTGCACCCGGAATACCGCACCCTGCCTATGGTCTGGTACATCCCGCCGCTGTCCCCAATCGTCGACAGCGTGACTGCTTCCGGCAACGACGGCGAGGATCACAAGATCTTGTTCTCTGCTTTGTCGAATATGCGCATCCCGCTGGATTACCTGGCTGGTTTGTTCACCGCGGGCGATACCGTGCCGGTGGAGAAATCCCTGCGCCGCCTGGTGGCTATGCGTTCCTACATGCGCGATATCAACCTGGGCAACGAGCCGAAGGAAGAAATTGCGCAGGCCGTCGGCATGACCGGCAAGCAGATCGAAGAAATGTACCGTCTGCTGTCCATCGCGAAGTACGACGACCGCTACGTCATTCCGACCGCTTCTCCAGAAACCCCACGCGGTATTTCTAACCTGGACCCATTCGGCGGGGTTGATCCGGCACAGGCCTCCGAGGACGTATTCCACGACCTGGGCATGGGCGCACCGGAAGCCTGCACCAGCAGTGCTGCGCAAGGCGGCAAAGTCTCGTTGTTGTCGTGGAGCGGTGACCGCCCCGATTCGATGTTCCCTCCGAAAAAATAGGCAACAGGGAAGAAGTAGGAGCAACCCTTGAGTATCTTCGACAAGCTGCGCAAACGCCCGACGACTCCGTCGACGAAGCCGAAATTCGCCGCTGCTTCTGCCGACGATGCCGTCGCCGGCTACGGCACCCCGGCGGGTATCGGCACTATGGGTGGCGCCAAGGACGTCGAGCGAACCCTGCGTGCTCACACCGGTAAAGTGCCCACCGAGTTCATTGCCCCGGTGGAGGTCACCGAAGAGCAGCGACGCATCACCGCGATGGCGGTGTCTGTGTTGCTGAACTACCCGGGCGAGGACATCATCGATAAGCTCGCCGCTGTCGAAGAGCAGGTAGATCAGCTGCCGTTGGCGATTGCCACGGACTTCGTAAACTTCGCGGAATGGGCCCGCAGTGTGGGCCCACGCGCGCTGGAAGAACACTACGTGGAAACCTTCGACCAGCGTCGTCGCTGCGCGTTGTTCTTGTCTTATTACGCCGTTGGCGATACTCGCCAGCGGGGCATGGCGATTTTGTCGTTCCGTGAGCAGCTGGAGGCCTTGGGGTTCCAGATTTCGGACGACGAGTTGCCGGATCATCTGTGCGTGGTATTAGAAGCCATGGCGATGACCGAAGGCGAAGAGCACGAACGCGCCGTGGAAATGGTGGCCAGCCACCGCGAGGGCATCGAGGTGCTACGGGCGGCGCTGAACCAGGTGAGCTCGCCGTATGTCGCGCTGATCGTCGCGTTGTGCAAGGCGCTGCCGCAGGTTGATGCAAAGACTGCGCAGAAATACGTCGATTTGATCCGTACCGGGCCGCCCGCAGAGATGGTCGGCATCGCGGATTTGCCGTTCCCGACCACGCAGCCGGGCGTTGTATAAATAAAATTAATTAAGGACCACACCATGTTTGATAACTTCCTCTGGGGCGCGTTCCCGTGGTTAGCGATTGTGGCGTTTGTCGTCGGTATCTTCTGGCGTTGGCGCTCGGACCAATTCGGCTGGACCACCCACTCCTCGCAGATTTATGAATCCAAGCTGCTGCGCTTGTCGTCGCCGCTGTTCCACTGGGGCATGGTCTTCGTGATCATCGGCCACCTGATGGGTCTGGCCTTTCCGAAGTCCTGGACTCGCGCCGTCGGTATCGACGATCACGCCTACCACCTGATCGCGACCATCCCGGGTTCCATTGCCGCGTTGGCGGTGTTGCTGGGATTCGCCGGGTTGCTCTACCGTCGTTTGAAGAACCGCTCGGTGTTCTTGTCGACGTCTGCCTCCGACAAAGTCATGTACATTTTGTTGGGTGCGGCGCTGATTTCCGGTTCTTTCGCGACGTTTACGCTGCAGTTGTTTGATCTGGCCGGTACCGGCGGATACGACTACCGCGAAACCATCTCGCCGTGGTTGCGTCAGCTATTGATTTTCAATATCGAGCCGGATTTGATGGCTAATGCTCCGTGGCAGTTCAAGGTGCACGTCCTTGCTGGTTTCACGCTGATTGCCGTGTGGCCGTTTACCCGCCTGGTGCACGCGTTCTCCGCGCCGGTGGGGTATACCACCCGCCCGTACGTGCTGTACCGTTCCCGCGACGAGCGCACCACCCCGATGCGTTCCAATACCGCTTGGGAGCCGATCCGTTCGCACCGCGAGCAGTTGGAAGGTGAAACCCCAAGCCACGGTGCTTAGGTTTCCCGCGGGTCTAGCGATCTGACGCAATACGCTGCTACGGCAGCGACTGCCGCCAGTCCGGTGCTCAATTGCGAGCATCAGGGCTGGCGGTTTTGTGTTGGCGCATAAAATTGCTCTCTCTAGAGACACACTTCGGTCTTTTCCTCTACATAAACTCAAAGAGTGTCAATTTAGGTTGCATGATAACGGGTTGTCTATTGAGGCCAGCCCTAAATATCACCCCGTATTTACAAATCCCGGTAAAGCGCTAGGTCTATTGGTAGACAAACGATAATATGAGTTAGCTCAAAGCATTTCGGGATCAGGAATATTTGGGGGTCAGGTGAGAAAAACCAAGGCGAAAATCGCGATCGGGCTTATCTCCGTTAATCTACTTCTAGCTGTAATCGGTGGCTTTCTTTTGCAAGATACTGATTTATACCATTGGCCGGTGTGTTTTGTTCTCGGACTCAGTGCAGGAGCCCTAGGCATTGCAGAGCGTAAACCATGGATAGCGGGAATTGGGCTGTTCAGTGCGGTATTTCCAGCGGTTCTCATGTTTGGGTCCTGGTTTGTGTATACCGTAATGAATATATCCTGAATGAATATATTGAAGTGTACTAGGTTTTGTTCCTAGGCATTTACCTTATTTTCTATTATTTCCCGAGACGCATCTTGTTCCCAAAACTCGGTTTCAGCCTCGACCGGGGTGTGGTACGCCAAGCTTTGATGCAGTCTTCAGCAGCTCATTAGTATCTCGCAGCTCTTGGTTTTCACGACGTAGTCTGGCGTTTTCAGCAATCACGTCTTCCTCGGCACGAGTAACATCGCCATCCCGGCGAGCCTGCTGGGTCCATTGACGAGCCGTATGCCATGAAACCCCCAACTTTGGGGCTACTGCCTGACACGCGGGGTGCATCGACATGTTTTCCGCCACGATGCGATTTTCCACGAGACGGACCACACGGTCCTTCGCATCCTGGTCAAATTTTTTGGGCATGTTCGAAGATTTTCCCATCTACTCAGACGGAACAAAACCTGGGACACTTCAAAAGAATATGGATAGGCCTATTAAAAAGGGTGAATCACACTGTCGTGGCACACAGCAGGCAATCAACATGTCAGATACTGGGATCTGACCGAGGGGATTGGAAGGTTGCCGGTACTAGGTCATAGACATTCATCCATCAAAATTATATGCATTCTACAATGATTATGAATAGCGGAATCCCATCGCAGCTCAAGTCATTTGATGATAGATTTAAAGTGTCACTTAGTTACTTGATTGAAGCTGTTCGAATGGCATACTAGGCCTTGCCCCCAGTTCCGCTCAAATACAAGGAGACTCGCATGAAACGCACGCTCAAGGGAGTGCTTGCATCCATCTGGTCCACCCAATAGGTTCCTTCGTTAGGTCTCATGAACAGATTCATTCTTCCAACAGCCTGCCTAGCCATCGCCGTGGGTTATGCAATTTCCCATGCAACATCAACAGCTATGCTCGAAGGGCAGGCGAACGGGCTACTTTTCTCACGCAATCTAGTGGGGCAAATCATGGGATCGGCGTCTTTATGGATAAGCTGTGCATTTCTGGCAGGAAAATCCATATCGGGCAGAACACTACTCTCATCGTTCGTCGGAGTATTTACACTCCTTTTTATGTTGGCAGTCCACTATGCGACGGGCGCGCTTCTCGGATTTTTTTCATCTAGTATTTTTTCTGATAACCAGATTTGGTTCCTCGCTTCATTGCCTGCAGGAATGATATTTGGCTTATTAGGCTATTTATCGAATAGAATCCCTTTGCTTAGCTTAATTCTTGCATTGTGTTTCTTAACTGAGCCTTTCGTAATTGGATATATACCTGGGGTGAAATCTCTTCCCTGGACAACTGTTCTCGCCGGCCAGATTGCCGGAATTTCCTTGATATGTGTAGGTATTCTTATTGTTTATATAGCCTGTAAGGAAGCCATTAAGGGTGGTAGAAATGGGTAACATACTTATATAAGGGTTTGCTCCGAGCAATCTTGGGACGTAGCGGAGCAACTGGCTGCAACCTTCTCTGTAATAGTTACAGATGATGAAATTCAGTACGATTTCCCAAGGGATATTACAGTCGTGCAAGAGGATGAAGATTTACCTGAATTATCCCCTCTAAGAGGATTTATCGTGTTTTCGACGTCAGTGAAGTGCCCCGAGTTTTGTTCCTAGGCATTTACCCTATTTTCTATTATTTCCCGAGACTCATCTTGTTCCCAAAACTCGGTTTCAACCTCAACCGGGGTTCGGTATCCCAAGCTTTGATGCAGCCTTTCCTCATTCCACCATGACACCCACTCGAATGTCGCGTTTTCTACCTCGACAACATCATCCCACTTGCGAGTATGGATAAGTTCGTTCTTGTGAGGGGCCGTTCACGTTTTCAGCCAATGCATTGTCATAGGAGTCACCAACAGTCCCGGTAGAAGCGGCAATCCCGTGCTGGGCTAGCCGCTCGTTGTAGACCACGCTGACATACTGCGACCCGTGATCTGAATGGTGCACCAAACCTGTCGTTTCTTCAGCGCACTTGGGTTGCCTGGTTGAGAGCGTGCAGCGGCAACACCTGAAGTGCGCATGGAATCTGATAACGCCCACCCAACTATTCGTCGAGAAAACACATCAGTGACAAACGCGGCATACACAAAGCCATTGTTCGTGCGCACATAGGTAATGTCAGCCACCCACAACTTGTTCGGACCCGAAGCTGTGAACTCGCCCCCCCAACAAGTCCGGGCGCGTATCCACCGTTTTTGACCTACGAATGGTCACCTGTGACCGTCCTTTATTTTTGCCTGAAACACCAGCCAGGCGCATCAGTCGGGCAGTGTGCTCACGACCGATATTGATTCCTTCACGGCGTAGAGCATGCCACATTTTCCGCACACCGTAGACACCGTAATTATTCCGATGAACAGCACTAATGCGTTCAACCAGCACAGCATCACGAAGACAACGAGCACTTAATCCACGGGCCTTTAACTGACGATAACCACGCGAGGTGATAAACCCACCAGCCCGATTATTCTTCAACGTCTTACAAATGAACTCGGGCTGTGAAACGATTCCGGTATTCATTGATAAACCGGATCATAACGAGGTTTTGGGTCGAGTTCCGACGCGAAAAAAGCTGAAGCAGCCTTCAACAACTCGTTGGTATGTCGTAGCTCTTGGTTTTCACGGCGCGGCCTCGCGTTTTCGGCGGCCAAATCTTCAGGCACAGGTTCTGGGGTGTTTCCCGCACGACGGGCAAGCTTAAGTCCATTGGCGAGCCGTGTGCCATGAAACCCCCAACTTTGGGGCTACTGCCTGGCACGCAGCCTGCATCGACATATTTTCCGCCACGATGCGATCTTCCACGAGACGGACCACGCGGTCCTTCGCATCCTGGTCAAATTTTCTTGGCATGTTCCAGATTTTCCCATCTACTTAAACGGAACAAAACCTGGGACACTTCAATATCCTGATTTTCAGGTCTATCTTGTCAGACTGCCATGCCCAGCAACCATCCCAGCCAGACTGCGCCCAGTCCGCCGAGCACCGTGAACACGGTATAGAGGATCAAGCGGATCCACGCCCGTTCGTAGGTCAGATTCCCCAGTTCGCGGGCCAGGGTTGCCAGGGTTGAAAGCGCACCGCAAAAACCTGTACCAAAAGCGATTTCCCAATACGGCAGGTGCACGAGCGCGCCCAGATCGACGCGCGCCAGCATAATCCCGAGTGCGAAACACGCCAGCATATTAGAACACGCGGTTCCGGTGTAGCGGCCGCGCAGCTTGCTCAACAAGCCACGTACCAGACCGCCAGCAAAGGCACCGGCGGCGACAGAAGCCGTCGACAAGAGTGCTTCGGTGAGGCTGATATCGAGGTTCATCTGTTGCCGCCGTCCTTGCCGCCCGCAGCGCCTTCAGCGGCAGGGAACTCCGGGTGTACGCGCGGGTTCGTCTCCGGGTGCGCCCAGGGCCCATGGGTGAGTACAAAGTGGGCCATCTTCTCGCGCAGATCCAACACGTTGCGCAACTGATCGCCACCCAGCCAACAGAACATGCAGGCCAGCACGATACCGATGACATAAAACACCTGGTGGCTACCCAATTCTGTAAAGGCGAGCCCCACGAACGCCGAGTACGTCGAAAAGCCGCCCAGCATGCCAGCACCGCCAAACGGGCCGGGTGCGAGGTAGCCCATCAGGAAACAGGCGATCATGTCTAGTACGGCGACGGGAAACAGCTCTTCACCGAAAATCGCGAGGGTGACGAACCGGGCGAGCGCACCAATGGCGGCACCGATCCCGATCATCAAGGCCTCGCGAAACACACCGCCGATCCTACCGACGACGCCGCTACAGGCGGAAATGCTGCCAGCAGATCGCCCTAGAATGGGTTTATGAACGATTCCCAGCCGCAGATGCGGGATGCACACAGTAAATATTCGCCTGCTGGAAAGACGCACGGCGGCGTGCAACACACGAGTTTTTCCGCGCCGGGAAAGAACCCGGTTGGTGAGGTAGTGCTGGTTGCTACTGCCGACGGGCTAGTCGGGGTGTATTTCAGTGGCGGTAAGCATGTGCCAGATATTGCGGAGTGTGGGCCACGGTGTGAACTGGATGATGATGCCAGGCAGCGTGACGACGTCGGCACGAGCGAGTCCAGCACCAGCATCCGCCGGATTTTGTGCCAGGCGCGGGCAGAATTAAGCGAGTATTTCG
>NZ_LZMN01000003.1:0-11507 GCF_001665955.1 Corynebacterium sp. EPI-003-04-2554_SCH2473622
AGAAATCATGCTCATCTGCATCAACAACGACATCACCGCCATTAACCCCCACACAGGCGAAATCTGGGGCCGATACCACTTAGACAAAACCAAAAAATACCACCGCAACCAACTCGGTGAAATCTAGAAAACGAACCCCCAAAACGAAGAAAATCTCGAGACACCGAAATAGGAACGATGTCTCGAGACTTCACAGTGTGCGCCCGGAGGGATTCGAACCCCCAACCTTCTGATCCGTAGTCAGATGCTCTATCCGTTGAGCTACGGGCGCTTCCCGCTACACTTTGAGAAAATCTTTCGATTGCTCTCCTGTGCAACGAGAATATACTCTACTAATCATTCCAGATTTTACCAAATCGCCAGTATAAAGGCCCAAAACGAACAATTACTGCACAGCTACAGCCCGGTTACGGGCAACTGCCATGCGGCTACAGCACGATATCGAAAACTGGGATGGCAACGAAGTAGACCACCAGCGTCGTCAAGATCACGGCCACGACGTTCAGCCACACGCCGCCCTTGATCATGTCGCCAATGCGCACGTAGCCAGAACCGAAAGCAATCGCGTTTGGCGGGGTGGCCACCGGCAGCATGAACGCACAAGTTGCCGCCAGCGCAACCGGGATGGCCAGCACCAACACGTTGTGCTCGGCATTTGCAGTCAGGCCAATGCCGACGGCAACACCACCCATGATCGGCAGGAACGTCGCCGCGGTTGCCGTGTTAGAAGTAAATTCCGTCAAGATCAGCACCAGACCAGCGACGGCGAAAATCAGCAGGAACAGCGGCAACGAGCCCAGCCCTTTGGCGATCTCACCGATCCACAGCGACAGCCCCGTCTTCGTAAACATGGACGACAACGCCAGACCACCACCGAACAGCAGCAGCACATCCCACGGCAGCTCGTTCGCGGTTTTCCAATCCATCAGGCGCGTGCCCTTTTTATCTGCCGGGAGAGCAAACATCAGCAGGCCTGCAGCGATACCGACGATGGCGTCCTCGTAGCCGGTTTCAATTTCTAGCCACTGATCTAAAATCAGCGGCACTAGAATCCACGACACCGCAGCCAACACAAAGATGATGCTGACGCCGATCTGCGGGCCGGTCCACTTGCCCATCTCGTGCAGCTCTTTTTTAATCAGCTCACGGCCACCAGGGATTTCCGTCATCTCTGGTTTGAATACCGTCACCAGCACCGCCCAGGCGATGAACACGAAAACCACCGCGATCGGCATACCGACCATCATCCACTGTGCAAACCCGATGGTGTAGCCGTGCGCCTCGCTCATATAACCAGCCAGCAGCGCGTTCGGCGGAGTACCAATCAAGGTGCCCAGCGAACCAATCGACGCCGAATACGCAATGGCCAGCATCAAGCCGGTAGCAAATTTCGCCTGCTTGCGCATGCCACCAACCACGTCTGCGGTCAGTTGCAGCACCGACATACCAATGGGCAACATGACGACGGCCGTGGCGGTATTGGACACCCACATGGACAAAAAGCCGGTAGCCAACATGAAGCCCAAAATCAGCTTCTTCGGCGAGGTGCCTACCAACAACACCACCATGAGCGCGATGCGACGGTGCACGTTCCAACGTTGCAGGCCGAGTGCGATCAAGAAGCCACCCAAGAACAGGAAGATAGTCGCCGAAGCATAAGGCGTGGCGACGTCAGAAAACTCGCCAACCTGGAACAGTGGGAACACCACTAGCGGAACCATCGCGGTCGCGGCCAACGGAATGGCCTCTGTCATCCACCAGCTGCCCATCAGCACCGTTACCGCGGCTACCAACCGCAACGACTGCAGATTGTAATCAACTTCCGGGTCCGCACCAGCGGATTGGCTCAGCGTTTCCACCGCATTCGATGGGAAAATCAAATACACCAGAACCGACAGCGCAATACCAACGAGCAAGCCGGTGTACTGGCGGGTGGTTTCGCGACGCTCACGAACCTCGGAGTCCTGGCCTTCGGCCTTCGAGGTGCTCTCGTGTATGTGAGGAGTACTCATACGAGTCCATTTCTTGATCTATGACATACGGGCTAGGGTGCCTAAATCCTAACCCATGAGCAACGCCTAAATCCCCAAAATGGTTTTCGCAATCAAGAAATAGATAATCAGGCCCGTCGCATCGCAGAACGTCGAAATGAACGGGTTAGAAAATACCGCAGGGTCCGCGCCGACGGTCTTGGCGACGATCGGCATCGCGCCACCGACGGTTGCAGACATCGCGCATACGCTCAACAGCGTCAGGCCGATCACGAATCCAATATCCGAGCCATAGACCAGCGTCGCCAAGACCAACCCCAGCGTGCCCAAGGTGATGCCAAGCATCAGGCCCACACGCAGCTCACGCCACATAACCTGGGCGATATCGCGTTTCCGCACATCGCCCAGTGCTAACGCACGGGTCACCGTCGTCGCTGCCTGGTTACCCGTGTTACCGCCGGTACCGGTCAGCAGCGGAATAAACAGCGACAGCACCACGGCTTTTTCCAGAGTGCCTTCAAAAGCATCCAACACCTGCACTGTCAGCAGCGCAGACACAGCCAGCACCAGCAGCCAGACGATACGCGAACGCATGATCTTCACCAGTGGCGTCGACATGTACGGCTGCTGCAGTGGCTCAGCACCACCGGCACGGGCGGAGTCCTCGCTGTCTTCTTCCTCCACGATGTCCTGCGCATCGTCGAAGGTCAGAATGCCCACCAGGCGGTCAGTGTGATCGACAATCGGCATCGCCAGCAAGTCCAATGGCAAGAACCAACGCGCGGTTTCCTCCGCGTCGTCGTTCGCATGGGCAAAAATCGGATCCGCCATCACAGACTTCACCTTGCGATCCCCATGCGCCAAGAACAGCTCACGCAAGGAAGTCACGCCCACCAGGCGGCGATCCCGGCGCGTCACCGGAATGGAATACAGCGTTTCCAGGTCATCCGCCTCTTTGCGCAGCAGCGTCATGGCCTCATTTACCGTCATATCCTCATGGATTTCGGGCACCTCTGGCGACATGCGGCGGCCAATCGATCCCTTGGGGTAGCCCAAGATGACGCCGGTGACATCGCGTTCGGTTTTATCCAGGTTCTTCAGCAGCCGGTCAGCAATTTCCGCTGGCAGCTCGTCGATCAGCGAAACCCTGTCATCCGGGTCCAGCTCATCGAAGAAGGAATAGACGTCTTTATTGCCCAGCGCGCCAATCACGTCGGCCTGATGAGCAGCGTCCAAGGCATCGAAAACCGCGATGGAACGATCACGCGATAGCAGACGCAGCACTACCGCCGCACGAGTGGCGTTCGAGCGTTCTACCAG
This sequence comes from Corynebacterium sp. EPI-003-04-2554_SCH2473622, assembly GCF_001665955.1. Taxonomy (NCBI): domain Bacteria; kingdom Bacillati; phylum Actinomycetota; class Actinomycetes; order Mycobacteriales; family Corynebacteriaceae; genus Corynebacterium; species Corynebacterium sp. EPI-003-04-2554_SCH2473622. Next base: position 3,312 of record NZ_LZMN01000003.1, read on the forward strand.
CGCAACAATGTCTTTGATCTGAGGTTCGTCCAGCAGTTTGCGTAATCGCAGCGCCTCCCGCGGAGGTACGTCGTCATGACTCCTCAGCAGACCTTCTAGTTCGTCAATTGCTTCTACTGCTGCATCGTGCATAACGCACCTCCCTTACAGGATTATTGAGCGCCTCTATAGGCCGGACTAAACCCCTGGGCTTGCGGTATACCCAGTAAGCTCCGGCTAGAATATACCGGTTGCGCGGTTATCAAAAATCCTGCCGGGGTGCTGGTACAACGCTACCGCTACCCCGCCACAGCTTTTACTGCGGTTTCAAAATTCACCAGTCCCTGTGCCGGGCTGGCAAAACCCACCATGGTCACGCTCATGCGGTCATCGCCCGTCGCGATCAGCATGAATCCACATTCGTTCACGTCGGCAACCCAGACTTGCCCATTCCAGTGCGGGCACATGGGCTGGGTCCGATCACTAAGCACCAATCCGTCGGTCACCCCCGCCATCACCTCTTCGTGCAGGGTGGCTAGGCGGCGCTTGCCGACGACATCGAGTACCTCACGCGCGGCAAACTCGTCGAGTCGCTCTTGCCCGGCGGCCCGCTGTGCATCGCCGTCTTGTAGCTCCGCCATCCGCACCAAGCTTGCGCCGCAGGGCCAGTGCAGGTGCGCGTGGTCCAAAGTCACGATTCCGAAGCGCAGAAACGGGGTGGGTTCTTCCACCAGGTCTTGCGCCGCATACCAGCCGGCTTGCCATTCCACTTCTGCCACGGCGTGCAGGCTGGCGATAGTGATGTCGGTACTGAACTCCAAGGCCTTCTTAATGCCATCCAGGCGCACACGCCCGTCGCCAAGACAGGCAACATCGTCGACATGGCAGGCGATCACCATCTGGCCATGGTGGTCAAAGCCGTGGGCGGCTACCGCGATAGACACGGTGGCATCTACATCCAGCGGGACCAGTGAAAGCGTGCCAGCGCCACCCAGAATGCGTCTGGTTAGGCTTTGCGCACATATTTCCGGCGTGAGCATACAACCTCCATCTTTAAGGTATGGCTACCCTATTGCATGCTGACCTCTTTACGCAACACTGCTTTGTTAATAAGCCGCGCCACAACCCATTCCAGCGGACCACGTCGGAAAAACACCTTCCACACCGCCGCGAACACAATCAGCCCCAGGGCATTCCACGCGGCGGTAGCCCAATTATGGATCTGACCAGTGTCTTTCACATCCAGCTCATCGGGATCGAACTCGTCGTCACCCAGAACCCAGCCTTTGGACTTGCCATCCCAGAATTCCGCGGTCAGCTCGTCATATTCCTGCCAGGTATCCGCTTCTTGAATAATTTTTTGGTAACGCTGAAAGCTCGGGTCAGGTTCGTCGGGTTTGGCAGGCTTGTTAATTTCGTCAGGTTTCTCAGGTTTGTCAGTTTCGGCTACACTTTCGGATTCCGTACTTTCATGCACGCTGCCCTCAGCGGGCTCAACCCGCGAATACTGCACCGGGCCAGTACCGCTGATATCGAAAGTCTTGCCCGCATCCAACGGAATGCCACCGAGCATGAAAAAGCCCGCGATAAACACGTGTGCGACGTACGTCGTCAAGGCCATCGCACCCACCGCGCGCAACGGATAGGCAAGAATATTCGCCCAGCGCACCTGGCACAACAGGCAGCACAGGCAGATCACCGCGATGGCGCAGGTGATGCTCGCCAACAGATCACCGAACAATCCCGTGTGCGGCTCGAAGCTCTGCGTCAACAGCAATTGCACAAGCGGTTCTTTATCAAACTGCGGCTCAGTGTAGTCGGCAAGCGGGTCATACGGAAACACCGCGGCATTGTTCACACGAATAACAAAACCCACGGCCGCAAGCAGCAACGCAGGTACCACCGCAATGGCCTGGGCCTTCGTGTTGCCCACCAGGAAGCGGTGCACCAGAACGCCCACCGCACCATAGGTCAGCCACGCCAGCACCGGGTACGGCGGCATGAACAGCTCAAAACCGAATGGCACGAGTTCCACCAGCACAAAGCCCACTGAGGAGACCGCCGCCAGCACCGCGATTACCACGGAAATCACCCAGGTTTTACAACGAGGCAACCAGAACAACAGCAGGTAAATCACGGCAATGGTGCTGAGCACGATCGCGATGGTGGACTGTACCATCGACATCAACGTGCCCGCGACCAAAAGAATCACACCCCGCACCAGCGTCGCCAGGCGCGTGCGCACGGGATCATCGGCCCCGCGCTCGTGAAAAAGGCCTAAAGAAACGCCCGCCAGCACCGCGAACAGTGCCGAGGGGTAGCCGGCAAAAGCGGTGCTCGTGTAGTCCGCAATAACCCCGCCATCAAAACCGGTGGGGCCGAGATGCGCAAACACCATGCCGACGATGGCGAGGCCGCGGGCTAAATCAATGCCGTCAAAGCGAAAAGCTGCTTTCATGCGCTAAGCATAGATCAGGCCAGCGTGAGCCATGCAACCGAAAATTACGCGATGCCAAAAGCCCCGGTAAGAAAAATCCTACCGGGGCCAAGCTGCGGAGATGAGAGGATTCGAACCTCCGGCCCGCTGTTAAGCAGGCAACTCATTAGCAGTGAGTCCCATTCGGCCACTCTGGCACATCTCCAACGCGATCTAGCATAACTGTTAGCATGCCCTCGCGCAATTAATCCCGTGCGCCCGCTAGATGAGACTACACTTACACGCATGTTGCGAGAAGATCTGGAATCACTGCCCGCCTACGTCCCCGGTAAGCGCATGCCGGATGCAGTCAAGCTTTCTTCTAACGAATCTGCCCACTCACCGCTGCCGAGCACCACCCAGGCCATCGCCGAATCCGCTGCGCAATCCCACCGTTACCCGGATATGGGTGTCGTTGAGCTGCGCAAGAAGCTCGCCGCACACCTGGGGCTTGCCGACGAAACCAGCGTCACCGTCGGTACGGGCTCTTCCGCATTATGTCAGCAGCTGGTAACCATCACCTGCCAGCCGGGTGATGAAGTCATCTTCCCGTGGCGCAGCTTCGAGGCCTATCCGATTTTCACGCAGGTCACCGGCGCTACTGCCGTGCCGGTCCCCTTGCGCGAGCTGCGTAATGACCTCCCCGCCATGGCCGACGCCATCAGCGAACGCACTCGCCTGATTTTCGTGTGCAACCCGAACAATCCCACCGGCACCACCATCAGCACCGAGGAATTCCGCGAGTTCATGGACCGGGTGCCCGCCGACGTCGTCGTCGCGCTAGACGAGGCTTATGTGGAATACAACACCGCCGATAACACCCCGCTGGCCACCGAAGCCGTACGGCAGTACCCGAACGTGATCGGCCTGCGCACCTTCTCGAAGGCCTACGGGTTGGCGGGTTTGCGCGTCGGATATGCCTTCGGCAACCCAGAAATCATCGCTACGCTGGGCAAAGTGGCAATTCCCTTCAGCGTGTCCGCAGTAGCGCAAGCTGCAGCAATAGCTTCTTTGGAGGCTGCCGACGAGCTCAACGAACGCGTCACCGAAACTAATCAGCAGCGCGACCGGCTTGCCGACGAGCTGGCGCTCACGCAATCTTTCGCTAATTTCGTGTGGGTTCCGGCCGAATCTTTACACGACAGCCCACAAGAAGTGGCTGCACAGTTGGCTGAATCTGGGGTTCTGGTGCGTGCTTTCGACGAAGGTCTGCGCATCACCGCCACCACTGCAGAAGAGACCGACGCCTTGCTTACCGCGTGGAAGAAGGTGCGTGCATAATGCGTGCGCTCGCGCTGCTACTCAATATCATCACCATTGCCGCGGCCCTCGCCGTGACTGTTTGGCTGGTACCGGGCGTGAATTACACGGGCCCGAATAAACTGCTTGTCGACGAATCCTTCGATCCTGCTATCGCGCTGGGTATCGTTGCAATCGCGTTCATGCTGGTCAACTCCACCGTCGGCCCACTTGTGCGCACAGTGGGCGCGCCGATCAATTGCCTGACGCTGGGCCTGTTTTCTTTCTTCGTGAATATCGCGATCCTGTGGTTGGCTGGGGCGATCACCAATGCAATCAATATCTGGGGCATTACCTTTACTATTGACGGCTTCTGGTCCGCTGCCTTCGGTGCCGGAATTTTCGCTTTCGCACGCAGCATCGTCGCGATGATCACCTCCCCGGTACGCGCCCGGGGATAAAGTGACGACGCTGCGCAGATGAAACCGCTAGTCACACCCCGTTCTGCCCTGGTAAAGCCCCTGCATCTTAGCGTTAGCACAAACAACGCAACAGGGCAATGAAGTCAAATCAGCATTAACTTCATCACAGTTTGCGGACAATATTGACTTCACCAAGGTTTGCGGAGGACCGAAAGGAGAACATCAATGTCTAACTTCACTGAGCCCAAGAGAATCATTCGATCATTCGCTGCGGTCATCGCCGGTAGCTGGATCTACTGCCTAGTCCTAGCACCAGCTTTTTCTGCACAAAATTATGCCGATGTCGCGGCGGAAAAATCAAAAGAAATCGGTATCGGATTTACAGTCGTGGCACTGCTCGTAGGCGCAATCTGGTTCTTTATCGCCAATAAAAAATCAAGATCCTAGCGCTCTGTCCCTTGGTGTTATGCCCGGGGATTTTTCTTTGCCTGGAATCCAAGCCAAGTCAGGCGAATTCTTGCTCAGGGTATTGCACATAAAAACAATCGGTAGCACCTGAGATAGAAACAACCGGTGGCACCTAAAATAAAACAGGCGCCACCGGCATTTCCACTGGCGGAGGCGGCGGGATTTGAACCCGCGGTGAGTTTCCCCACGCTGGTTTTCAAGACCAGTGCATTCGGCCGCTCTGCCACGCCTCCAGCGACATTAACCTACCATGGAATTCTATGACTCCGAAAAAGTCCCAGAAAAATGTAACCACCAACACTGCAAAAGCCACCACAGACGCGACTATCCCGGCCACCATGCACGCCATCGTGCAAACCGATGCCGACGACCCACAGTCGCTAGAACTCACCCAAGTGGACGTGCCAACCCTGCGCGCGGGCGAGGTACTGGTCAAGGTGGCAGCATCTGGCGTGAACCGTGCGGACTTACTCCAGGCCAAGGGCGCATACCCACCACCACCGGGGGCATCCGAACTCATCGGCCTGGAAGCCGCCGGCACCATCGTCGACGCAGGTGATACCGGCCGCTTAGTAGGCGAAGAAGTCGGCGCCTTGCTCGCCGGTGGTGGTTATGCGGAATACGTCGCTGTGCCCGAAGGTCAACTCACGCCAATCCCAGAGGGCTATTCCCTGGAAGATACCGCCTCTGTCGTGGAGGTAGCCTGCACTGTCTGGTCCAACCTGGTGATGACGGCTGGCCTGCGCTCTGGCCAAACCATTCTGATTCACGGCGGCGGTGGCGGCATCGGCACCTTCGCCATTCAGGTCGCGAAAAAACTGGGCGCGAAAGTCGCCGTCACTGCAGGCTCGGCGGAAAAGCTGGAAACCTGCAAGAAATACGGCGCGGATATCTTAATCAACTACAAAGAAGAGGATTTCGTCGACAAGCTGCAAGGCTCCTGCGACGTCATCTTGGACATCATCGGCGCGAAATACCTGAAGCAAAACCTGAAATCGCTGGCCAAAGACGGCAAGCTGGTGATCATCGGCATGCAAGGTGGCACGAAAGAAGAGATCAACCTGGGCGCGGTGCTGGCTAATCGCCTAAGTATTTTCGGCACCACACTGCGTTCCCGCGACACCGAGGCAAAAGCCGAGATCGTGCACGAAACTGTTGCCAACGTCTGGCCTTGGCTTGCCGACGGCTCCATCACCCACCACCGGCACGCCAGCTACCCACTTGCCGACGCCGCGGCCGCGCACCAAGCACTCGATTCTGGCGAAGTCACCGGCACGCTGGTGCTCACGCAGAGCAGTTAAGCCAGCGAAGCCACCACGCGCGTGAGGTGCGCAATATCGGCCTCGGTATTAAATGGTGCGGCGGAAATCGTCACCGCGCCACCGATCTCACCGACCCCCATGTTTTCCAACAGCGGGGTATTTGGCGCGATGGTCGTCACCAGCCCGTTATCGAATAGGCGTTGATGCACCGTCGCCGCCGGTACTCCGTGCACGGCAAACGACAAACGCGGCAGCCGGTCCGCCGTCGACCCAGCCGCGGCCTCACCAGTCACACCAACGATGTGTGCGGCGGGCAACGTGCCCAAAAACGTATACATCTGGTTGGTCAGCCGCGCCATGTACGCATCCAACTCCGCCATGGACTGCTGCACACGCTTGCGCCGTGATCCAGCAGCCGCAGAGCCCAGCCGCGCCACGTGATCCACCGCCGGGCTGACGCCACCGGCCAGACCAGCAGAAAACGGAGATTCCAGCTTCGCGTAGGTATCACAGTCTTGTGTCGGGGAAATCGGCGCAATGCGTTTAAACATCGCGGTATCACGGAAGACCAGCGCGGATAGCTGCGGGCCACCAATCTGCGCCAGGTCGATAGCCAAGATGTTGCAGTCCCAGTCATCAGCCACGATCGGCCGGTACATCGCGATGCTGGAGACGTCGACAAGCGTCCAGGCCCGCGAACGCGAACGCACGTGCTCCACGATCTCACTGACCGGCGCGACCGTGCCCAGCAAATCATGCGCGGCGGACAATGCGACAAAGCGCGTGTGGCCGTCGACAAGATCTTTATACTGAAACGCCGGCAATTCGCCCGTGGCTAAATCCGGCAAGGCCCAGCGGGTGTCGTCGACAAGCCCAGAAAACGGGGCAGAAACCTCCGGAGCATCCAAACCCGACAACACCACCGAGGTGCCACGGCGCGCGAGCATCGGCTCCATCGCCCGCGCTAAAGACTGATACAGCACCGGCAGGCTCGAACCCAGGACGACGCGATCAGCGCGCACCCCCAGCAAATCTGCCACGGCGCCACGGGCATTTTCGATGTACACATCGCCTTCTAGCCGCCCGGCATGTTGGCGCTGCGAATGGCTCCCGGTCGGGCCGGTACTCACAGAGGTGGCGTTACGGAAAGCGCGGGCGACCCCCACCGCCACGCGTTCCGGGACCTGCGGAGTGACATGCGCATTCAGATACGTCCAGCCCTCAGATAGCGTGGTGTACAAACCACGCACGCTGTAGACGTCATAAGCCATGCCTGTCTCAGCTCCCTTCTGCCTTGCCCGCTAATACTGTATACCGAAAATTGCGGCGCATTCAATCCTCCTGGCCGAAGCCTGTCACCCAAGAAATTCCCAGCTCACGCAAAGAATAACGGCAGGCTGGTGCGCGTTGTAGCCTCGCCAGCCAGCACGCAACTGCTAAGGTTTGCCCTTGTGCAGGACAACAATACGCAGCTTGACCAAGATATTGCCCGGATGACCTCTGGCGCCGACGGCGATGCACCCCAGTCTAAGTCCATGACCTTCGGGGCTGCCTGGCGCGATCTGTCACATGGCCTGAAGCAGCACGAATTGTGGCTGCTGCTGGGTTTGCAGGATATGAAGCAGCGCTACCGACGCTCGGTGCTAGGGCCGTTCTGGATCACCATTGCTACCGGCGCTATGGCTACTGCGCTGGGTTTTTTGTATTCCATGCTGTTTGACATCCCCACCGCGGAATTCTTGCCACACGTGACTGTGGGCTTGATCATGTGGACGTTCATTTCGGGCTGCCTGAAAGAAGGCGCGTTGATCTTCATTGACAACGAGGGGCTGATCAAACAGCTCCCCGCCGCGATTTCTGTGCACGTCTACCGGCTGGTGTGGCGCCAGCTGTTGTTCCTGGCGCACAACATGATCATCTGGGTCGCGCTGATCATCATCTTCCCGCGCCACCTGGGCTGGGAGCTGCTGCTGGCGATTCCCGGGCTGGTGTTGTTAGTGCTCAATGGCGCGTGGGTATCGATGTTCTTCGGCATCGTCGCCACCCGTTTCCGTGACGTCGCCCCACTGCTGGAAGCCCTGACCCAGCTGCTGTTTTATGTCACCCCCATCGTGTGGACGGTGCGCACGCTGGAAGAACAAGGCGGCGACGGTGCAGCCCAGCACAACCCACCAGTGGTAGGCGTCGACAGGCTGGCCGATCAGCGGGCCGCGGACGATTTCGAGGTAGTGGAATAGTGGATTCAGCTCCACCAGGCGGGCTGGGCCTTCGATACCGTCGCCGCCTTGTTCTTCCAGCGTGCGCACCGTCCACACGATGGGGGTGACATAAAACAGCAGCTGGGGAATGG
>NZ_LZMN01000004.1:0-1408 GCF_001665955.1 Corynebacterium sp. EPI-003-04-2554_SCH2473622
TTTTCGGATTCGTCGGTGCCATAGACAATCATGAAACGATCGTCGACAAGGGTTAAGGGCTTGACCAGCGCGCGCACGTTGGAAATCCGATTACCCGTGCGATGCTTAGGCACGGAAAGTTCGAGGTAGCGGTTTTCTTTTTCTTCGTCGTCAAAGACGTTTGCAGCCACCCGCCACACCTGTGGGTTAATGGTGCGCGCGTGCACCAGAGCCATGTCGTGAGCGCGGGCATTCGACAGCATGACATCGCCATTGCGGTCCACTACGACGATGCCCGTCGGCGATGATTGAATAACCAAATGCAACATCTGGCCGACGGTGGCAACCTGGTTAGATTCCAAAATCCGGTCCGAGTCCTGGGTTTGTTCTTCAGCACCGAACCGGCCCAGCTGCCCACCGCGGCGCAACCACACCGCCCCAGCGACAAGTAGCACTGCGGTGACCAGTACCGTCACCACGACGGCAAGAACAACAATCTGGGTTGTCGTCACGTGTTTTACTTAGCCTGGCCCTGATTCGCTACGGCAGCAGCACCCGCCTGCGCGGCTTCTGGGTCCAAGTAGTCGCCTCCTGGGTTCACGATGCTGCCGTCAGCGGCGAATTCGTACACCAGTGGCATACCGGTCGGGATATTCAGCGCGGCAATATCTTCGTCCGAAATCGCATCCAGGTGCTTAACAAGTGCGCGCAGCGAATTTCCGTGCGCAGCCAACAACACGGTCTGACCATCCCGCAGGCGTGGCAGGATCTCCGCCTCGAAATATGGGATGGCCCGGGCTACGACGTCTTTCAGGCATTCAGTGCGGGGCGGGTTGTCCACATCCGCATAACGCGGGTCGCCAGCTTGGGAGTACTGGGAGTCGTCGGCAAGCTCCGGTGGCGGGGTGTCATAAGAACGACGCCACGACATGAACTGATCCTCACCGTATTTGTCGCGGGTTTCGGCTTTGTTCAAGCCTTGCAGGGCACCGTAGTGGCGTTCGTTTATGCGCCAGTTACGGACTACAGGAATCCAGTGGCGATCGGCCGCAGACAACGCAATATTTGCCGAACGGATCGCACGACGCAGCAGCGAAGTGTAGACCACCTCTGGCTGCAGCCCAGCAGCGGCAATCAATTCTCCGGCCCGGCGCGCCTCGCTTTCTCCACGTGCGGTCAGGTCTACATCAACCCAGCCGGTGAACTGGTTGGATTCATTCCAGGTGGATTGGCCATGGCGCAGCAAGATGAGCTTGCCGTTGGCAGAATTCGGTTCAGAATTAGGTCCAGTCATAGCTTCTAGCATGCCACGGTCACCCCACTAATTGCCGCTGGCTTGCCGGTTGTGCAACCTTGCTGCCCCATCAGCACTCGCAATCGCATCCTGGAATACCCCCACTAACCGGTCCGCAGCCGCCGCCCACGAGAA
>NZ_LZMN01000005.1:0-3833 GCF_001665955.1 Corynebacterium sp. EPI-003-04-2554_SCH2473622
CGCAGCACCTGTGATATCGCCGGGCCGGCAGGAACCGCATTTATGGTTGCGGTCGCGATGCGTTCCAGGCGCTCGGCCCATTCCATGTGTCCGGCGAAGGTTTCAACGATCCCGGCGATGGTGCGCATATTGCGTGTTGCCGTGGTGATGGTGTCGATGATCTCATGGGCACGGTCAATACCAGCTCTGGCTGCATCGCCGTCGAATTCTAAGCCCAACATACTGGTGATTTCACCGGAGAGTTGCTGTTGGTCGTGCTCGAGGGTGCTGGCACGGGAGCGGATTCTGGTGGCGGCAGCGAACATTTCTTGCGCGGTAGTGGTGCCGCTGGGCTGCGCAGCGCTGGATTGTGCGGTGCTGGGCTGTGCGGTGTTTAGAGCCATGATCAGTTTCCTTTCGATGCCGAAAGCGTGTGGCTGAGGTGATACGCCATGGCCTCGTCGTCTTCCGCGAGTGCGCAGAAGGTTCCGCGCATCTCTGTGAGGTGGGCCTGGAGCTGGTCATCAATGTCGACGGCGGTGTCATACCAGCTGCCTTCCGCATGACGCAGCGCAGCCAGGGTTGGGGTGGAAGCCGCAGTGCTGGTGGGGTGTGCCGCGCTGGTGGAACCGATGCCAGTCGCATCTGCGATACGCGGGGCGAATCGATGCCGGGCGTGCGTGGCGAGTAGATCAAGAGCAGAATCGGTGAATCGCAGAAAGTTCATGGGTGCGAGTCTGCGTGGGATAGCGCATAGTGGCCAGCCGGTGCGAGCTATGCCTGTGGATAAATGGAGTTATCCACAACACAGCGCGGTGGCGCGCGATTAGACTAGCATCATGAAGATCGCACTAGTACAGCTGACCTCTGGACCCGACGTGGAAGCGAACCTGGCACTGGCCAAAGATAAAATTACCGAGGCCGCAGACCACGATGCGCAGCTCATTGTGCTGCCAGAAGCGACGTTTCAAGCCTTCGACTCCGGGCGCCTGGACGGCAACGCCCAGGAATATGCCGAGTATTTCACGGAAGAAATCACCACGCTTGCCGACGAACTCGGCGTGACAGCCGTCGTCGGCATGTTCCGCCCCGCCGATACGGTGGAGGTCGACGGGAAAACCATCAACCGCGTATACAACTCCGCCCTCGTTACAGGCGGCGGAAGCAGCGAGTTTTATGACAAGATCCACACCTTCGATGCTTTCGCCTACCGCGAATCCGATACCGTGCACCCGGGGGATACCACCGTGGTGGTTGATGTTGCGGGACACAAAGTTGGCGTAGCGACCTGCTACGATGTGCGGTTCCCAGAGCAATTTAAAAAGATGGCCGATGATGGCGCCGAGCTTGTTGTGCTGCCTACTAGCTGGGCGGACGGCCCAGGCAAGCTGGAGCAATGGCGGGTGTTGACGAGCGCCCGGGCACTCGATGCCACTGTGTATCTCCTGGCGGCTGGTCAAGCTCGCCCCGGTGGTGCAGACAAAGGTGGGGAAAAATCCGGCCCCACCGGGCTGGGGCATTCGCGGGTGCTGAGTCCTACTGGCGAGTTATTAGCCGAAGCTGGTTACGACGACGAGATCCTGTATGTGGAGCTCGACGATATTGCTGGCGAAATAGCGAAAGCCCGGAAAGCATTACCGGTGCTGCGCGGCACGCGTGAGCTATAGCCGACTATAAAAAGCGATAGTCAGCTATAGCCGTATTTCTGCGTCACTGAATTCGGTGGATCAGCTCTGGTGGGTTTCGCTTTTCGCCGTCGGTGCGGTATCCACACCCGTGCGACCCCAGCTCTGGGTCTGCAGGGTATCCGGGTCTAATCCGGCTGCCGCGAATGCTTCCAGCATGCCGTTGACTTCAGTTTCTGGGCCCAAGACAAACACGTCGTGGTCGGACCAATCGCGGTAGTGAGCGATGGTCTCCTCAGGGTTTTCTTCCACCGATAAGCTCGCAGATGAATCAGGGTCCTTGCCGTTGTCGTCCTTGCCGTCGGCAAACACCTGGTCGTCGGCAAGCACCCGTTGCAGCTCGCGATGCCGGGCCCGTTGTGGCTTCAACCAATGCGGGTCAGAATTATGGCGGGCAAACGCGTGCACATCCAACCACGGGGTGAGGTTATCCAGGCTGTTAAGCGTGGCCAGCTCATAATGCTGGCCGGGGAAATCATTAATCACCAGCGCCTGCACCGGGGCATGCTGCTCGCCATGGGTATCGAAAGCGTCGAAAAGCAAACACCGCAACGTAGCCACCGCGGTGCCAAAAGCAATGATCAGGCTTTCGCGCTGCGGATCGAGCTCCAGCTGGCCGGCCGGGTTACCCAGTGTCCACTGATCACCCGGGCGCGTCATCATGAACCTCCGCGAATATCCCGACGCGCCAGGAAGCTGTGAGACATCGCGCACATGAAATTCCAATGTGCCGCAGCCATCAGCGGGGCGGGCAGCAGCCAAAGTGCGCCACACACCCGGCATCAATGTGGTCGCCACAGAAAAATACTGGCCGGGCTCATAATCGACCGGCAGCCCGCATTCCAGACGCACGATGCGGGTATGGGCATCAACGCGCTCCACATCGACCACCTGCCCCATGTGCGCAGGCGGGATCCCGGCTACATCGGCCTCATGCGCGGCAGTGGACATGAACGCGACGATGTCGTCGACAAGCGCACCGGCCTGCTGCAATACGTTGTCGGCAAGATCAATCTCTGCTAAAGCCTGGCGGGTGGCGGTGGCGAAAATAGGGTAGGTATCCGGTGGGAAGCCGTGCCGACGGTGCGAGCGGCCCAGGTCAGCGAAATACTCATCGAGGTCCGGGGCATCGAAGGCTGCGGCGAAAGACTCGGCGAGCCCGCGGTGGGCCTGCGAAGCATCCATGGGGAAGGACTGGCGGGCGTCGGGAAGTGCTGCGAAAAAATGGCGGTGCACCGCATCCCGGAACGTCGCAGGGTGGGCGCGCAGGTGCGTGGCGAGGCTGGCGAGATCCCGGATAGTCATGTCCTCCACAATATCGCGCGGACCAGGCTGGGCAGGCTGTGCGGTGCTGGTCTGGGTGGGCCGGCTGGACTGTGGTGGTCGTGCAATGATCGCCGTGCAGTGATGGTTGTGCAGTGATGGTTGGTCAACGCTGAGCGAGTAGCGGATAGCGGTGGGTAGCACAATTACGGCATGGGTACTATGATCATCTCGTCCTCGTGCTGTGTTTTGATCGCCGTATCAGGCTCGGCTTCGTATAGATCACATGTCGTCTTGCCGGACAGACAAGTGTCACAGGATCTCGTTCACCCTCACTCTGTAAAGGCAGGTGTTTCATGGAAGGCTTTTCCGCTTACGATCTCATGCTCGACGTTGGCTTTATCTCGTTGCTGATGATTATCGGTAACGTATTGCGCCACCGCATCAAATTCTTCTTCCAGGACCTGCTGTTGCCCGCACCAGTCACCGCTGGTCTGCTGGGCTTGTTGCTGGGGCCCAACGTTTTGAATATCGTCGGGTTTTCCGAAAACCTGGGCAGCTATACCTCAATCTTGATTGCCGTGGTGTTCGCGTCCATGGCTTATTCCATGGAACTAGGTGGCTCCGTGCGCAAGGGTGCGCGCAATATGTGGGCCTATTCCACCTTCATGTTCACCGCACAATGGGGCCTGTTCGTTGTGCTGGGCGTATACCTGTTCGCGCCGGTGTTTGATACTCCGGACTGGTTTGGCATGATGCTGCCGGTTGGTTTCACGGGTGGATTCGGTACCGCAGCTGCCGTCGGTGGCGCGCTGGAAGGTGTAGGTGCGGCCGAGGCTTCGTCACTGGGCTTTACCTCCGCCACCGTGGGCACCTTGGCGGCGATTATCGGTGGTGTGATTGCTG
>NZ_LZMN01000006.1:0-3726 GCF_001665955.1 Corynebacterium sp. EPI-003-04-2554_SCH2473622
TATCACCTCGCGTGGTTATCGCCAGTCCAAGGCCCAGGGCCTTAAACAGGCTGTGGGTGGGGTGACATTACCTACGTGCGCACGAAGAAAGGCTTTGTGTACACCGCGTTTGTCACCGACGTTTACTCCCGGCGGATCGTCGGATGGGCATTATCGGATTCAATGCGCACTTCAGGTTTTGCCGCTGCAAGCACTCAATCAAGCGATTGAGAGTGCTGAGGAAACAACAGGTCTTATTCACCATTCGGATCACGGCTTATAGTACGTCAGCGTTGTCTACAACGAGCGACTTGCCCAGCACGGGATTGCCGCTTCCACTGGGACAGTTGGCGACTCCTACGACAATGCTCTAACTGAAAACGTTAACGGCTCCTCACAAGAACGAACTGATCCATACTCGCAGGTGGAATGACGTTGTCGAGATAGAGATCGCGACGTTTGAGTGGGTGTCATGGTGGAACGAGGTAAGGCTCCACCAAAGCCTGGGATATCGAACCCCGGCTGAGGTTGAAGACGGATTTTGGGAACAACATGAGTCCCGGGAAATAAAGGAAAACAAAGTAAATGCCTAGGAACAAAACCCAGTACACTTCACGGTTCCCCTGCCGTTAGGCAGTTAAGTAAAACCTCTCTTAACAAGATTGGGTTGGATGGATTATGTCCCGGTGTCACTAAGAGTGCCAATAGTGTGTTGCCGCTACGGCCAGAAGACGAGTAGGTCGAGCAGTTCGTTCCAGCTGTGGATCGTGGCCATGGGGTCGGCAAGAATTGCGCCGACGGCAGCGCCTAGCGCGAGCAAGCGCAGCTCGGAGAGTTGCTTAAGACTGGTGCGGGGATTCGGGTTTCTTCGCATGGAAAGCTCCTTTGCACGTCCCGTATTTCGGTCGTGCGGAAAAGGAATATCGAACCTGTCGCGTTGTCCGGCTCCAGGTGCTTGTCGCCGTGCTGCCGCCCGAGCCAGAAGGTTCGGTTGCCCCGGTTCAGTCCTCGCGTACTCAATCGCGCAGAAGCCCCCAGTCCTCCATGGGTACCGCCGCTAGGTCTTCAACGGCTTAGACGGGCGCACAGCGCGCCGTGTGAAGCCGCCACACCGCCCCGCAGGACTGATAAGCGCGGTTGGGCGAAATGTGCCCAAATATGTTGCTGACCCACCGGCCAGTCCTGGCGGATAAGCTGGGCAGTCTTGCGGCGGTCTGTCGCCTGATTTTCGGGCCGGAGGAACCGGCCCGAGCCCACGCCGCGAAGCGGCTGGGGAGCACCACACTATATGCACTCTTAATGAGAATCGGGATAAGGCGGCTCTGGGGGCTTCAGCTCGTTGCAAATGTGCCCAATGGCTATCCCAGACGATGTGCTCTGGGTTCTTAGTCATCAGACTGGAGTAGCCCTTGTCGCCATCGACGGAGCGGTGTAGGCCAGCGGTTTGCGTTTGGCATACTCGGTGCGGGGTAATGGCGTTGTCAGCGATTAGACTGCGTGTGCGTGCCCGTTGTGCGGGTTTTCCACCACAGCGTTAGGAGCTAGTCGCGTCTGTCCCACATCGCGCGCAGAAGCGCGTCAGGCTGGGCAATATCGACCACTAAAAGGTTATTCATCGTGCTTGGGTTGGCTTGGACGTAGCACTCCCAAGTGCCTTCTCGTGTGAGGCGTGATAGATGCCCTTACACAGTTCGTCAAAGCTATTGACCATGATTTGGAACACATGTAACCTCGGGAGGTGAACCACCCCTCTAGAAATTAGGAACACTATGAGAACTCAGTCAAAAACACTGACGGCACTAGCTTCCGTAGCTATCCTTTTTGCCGGTCAGGGACTAGCCTCCGCTGCAGAAAAGGACGATCCTACAACCCTTCAAGAGTTCAAAGAACAGACCGCTGCAGAAGGATCAATCACTCCGGAGGTTCTGGATCAAGCTTTTGAGGAACTGATCAACTCGGATGTTCCCCGAACTGTAAATGATGACTCCACCGTAACCTTCGACCTCGAGCACATGGATCTAACGTTAAGGGATCCACATGCCGTCACTCCCTATGTGAGCGTAGGGAGAGAAAGCGGGGGATTCTGGGTAGAGTTCACCCCTTTTGAGCAGGACATGATCATCAGCGGATCGGGTTTTGCCTTGGGGGCCGCCATCTGCGCCATTCCCGGTGTCGGGTGGGCTGCCTGCACCGTCGTTGGAGCCATCATCACCGGGGCAACAGTAGTCCTCAGCCACCACAAGAAATGCAATGACCGCATGAAAGTCCATTACGGGTGGAACGGAAGAGTCCGTGGCAACGAGTGTGTTTAACGATCAAGTGTGAAGAGGACTAATGAACAGGCATAAAATATCTCCCAATGCGATTGTCGTTGCACTATTTGGGCTGGCAATTTCAGGTTATGTCGCCATCGCAAACAAGTCGGTCCTCGGATTCTTTATCCTCATACTGCTCACCATAGTTGCAGCAGTACTGGTCAATCACGTCAAAAACAGTCATCAGGAGTAACCAGTGAGTAAATCTGCATAAATGCGTACTTAATTCTTTTATCTACTAAGTACGGATAACTTCCTGTAAATGTCCTCCCCAGCGCTTCTAGTGAAAGGAGATGCGGGGGGGAGTTCCTTTTATTGTGCGCTTCTTGATTTCTAGTGGTCGTGTAAACAGCAGAACGAAAATCGTCGTGGAAAGCACTGTCTAGTGAATAGACAGTGCTTCATTTCGTTTTTGTCTTATTCTCTGGAACTGTTTGCGCATTAGGGTGTGCACACTCTAATGCGACCATTACTACATGGTGAAGATTATTCATGTTTCAGACCGGGGGCGACGACCGTTTCGCACGGCCAAGCAATTTGAATTAACCGATCGAGATCGGCTCCTTTTTGACTGGCTGACTGCGTTTGAAGCTATGACGCGCGACTACGTTGCCAGACTGTGGGGGATTAATCATTCGGGAGCCTCTAAGCGTCTTCGTGTGCTCCGCGATAAAGGGTTCATAGACGATAAAAGCGTTTTCATGGGCTTTCCCAGCATCCTCACCATCACCAGCAAAGGTTGCAGGCACAGTAGATGGACGCACATTACTGATAAAGGAAATGTTGTCGGGGACTTCAAGCCTCCGCGCTTTAACACTGGCGGGACTTTGGCACACACGCTTTTGGTTATGGATTCAGCTCTATCCTGGTCGGTTTATGGGCACACGGTCGTAAGTGAGCGAGTGATGAAGGCTCAGGACCGTAAGCATCTCAGTAAGGGAAGTCACCATCCGATATACGCTATCGATAGGTATAAGGCGGATGCTAGGAGCTATTATTGTCCGGATTTTTTATCCCTGCCGGATAGCGTTGACGACTCCAATAGCTTGGTCTGTGCTCCTGCGGCTAGAAAACCTCGACCAGGCAAAGAGCAGCCTGAGCGATGGCCAACAAGAGACAATTCGTCTACCCAGTTTCTGCACTTGATGATCCCGAAAACTACAGGGGCGTGGGCCGTTGAGGTGTGCGCGTTGTGATTGGTGATCGGTCTTTGTTTTTGCCGCAAACACCAGCCAGGCGCATCAGCCGGGCAGTGTGCTCACGACCATTAACGATTCCTTCACGGCGAAGAGCATGCCACATCTTCCGCACACCGTAGACACCGTAATTATCTCTATGAACAGCACCAATACGTTCGACTAGAACAGCATCGCGAAGGCGACGAGCACTGGGCCCACGAGCTGTGGACTGGCGATAACCACGCGAGGTGATA
>NZ_LZMN01000007.1:0-72905 GCF_001665955.1 Corynebacterium sp. EPI-003-04-2554_SCH2473622
CCAAGCCCTGCTCGGCTTGCTCCAACAAGTGCTCGGTCACCAATTCGGCGACGGGGATAGTTCCCAGTGTCGGCAGGGTCATGTTTGCGTGGATGCCATCGCGGGCCCCGGCGAAGAAGTTGTTCGCCGCATCGTCGAAAGACAACCGTGACCACACTGGTCGTGTCTGGCCGACACTGGGAACTATCCCCGTCGCCGAATTGGTGACCGAGCACTTGTTGGAGCAAGCCGAGCAGGGCTTGGAGCAACTCGAGGTGAACCCGGCATTGATTCAGAAGCATCTGGGGATCATCGAAGGGCGCGCACGGAACCGACAGAATGGTGCGACCTGGCAGCTAGCAGCACTCGACAACGCGACCGCTGCCCTTAGCGCCGAGGCTGGTCACGACGCTAATGCTCGGGATGCTTCTGCCGCCGTTTCCACGGCCGATGCTACGGTCAATGCGACTACCGATGCGCCTGCCGAGGATCATGACGGCCCGGATAGCACGCTGCGTCGGCAAGCCATCGCGCGCATGCTCAGCGCTTATATCGACAATCAGAAATCCGGCGAGCCGGTGCACACCTGGTCCACCAATATCAGCTAAACGTAACTTTAGCTTTACTTTCTAGGGTATTCTGTTCGAGTTCCTGGCAATTAATTGAAAGGCCTTACGTTGACCACCCCTGGACAATTTTCTACCCAGCGACCTGGTAATGGTTCTCGCATCAAAATGACTCTTGCCTGGGTTTCCGTTGGACTCGGAATCCTGTTTTTTATCACCTCACCTACGTACGGCGGGTTTGCGGGCTTCTTCGCAGCCATCTTAATTGGACTGGCAATCGCAATCCCCGGGGCCTGGTTCTTGTTGCATGAACGTCGAGATCGCTCAAACCCGTCCTCAGCACTTAATCGGCATTGGAAGATCGTCACCCCTGTATCCGTTCTCTTATTTGTACTGGGATTGATTCTGTTTCCGTCAACTGAAGAATCAAAGCAACCAGAAAACAAGCCTGCTACTACAACTAGTTCATCGAGTACCCCGACGGAATCCTCTACTAGAAAATCAACGACCACAACTTCCGCAAGTTCCACGACTCGGAAAACTACAAAGTCTTCCACCAAGTCTTCTAGCACGAAGACAAGCACCACTGGTGGTTCTCATGTACCTGAAAAATATGTCGACGAGCCAAGCCCAATACTCCCTTCGGAGCCAGCAGAGCAACAACAGCATATTGAACCGGCACCGGCACCAGCACCTGCGGAAGCGCCAGCTCCAGCGCCTGCACCAGCACCAGCTCCAGCCGAAGCGCCAGCTCCAGCACCGAGCGCCTTTTACCCTAACTGCGCTGCAGCACGTGCAGCTGGCGCTGCCCCACTGTACCGAGGAAATCCAGGCTATAGCACCAAGTTGGACCGCGACGGTGACGGAGTAGCCTGCGAATAAGAACCTTAACTTTTGGGAATACCCTGCTTGCTACCGAGCAATAGACTGCTCAACTCTCGCCCAGGAAATCTGGGCGAAAATGAGAAAAACCGGCGGTACCTGAATCAAAACAGATACCGCCGGCATGTCCACCATGTTGTGACTCCTAGTGTCAACTAGGACGCAACTGATGCCATACTGTGGGGCCAGCGGGGCTCGAACCCGCGACCAATGGATTATGAGTCCACTGCTCTAACCGACTGAGCTATAGCCCCTTCCAGTTCCCGCACATCACGGCCCGAGGGCTCTCCCGCAAAATCGCTGCGGTGGAGCAGCCGAGCCGAAGTACCGAAACTGTTGTTTAAGTATAACGGCAAATTAATCGCCGTCTACCACTACCCCAGCAAAGCGTTGAAAACCTCGCTTGAGCTTGGGTGAGTATAAATTCCGCCACCGACGGTGCTTGCTGGAATATCAGCAGACATCGCCAGCGCCAGCGTGTTAATCAGCTCCTGGGCATCGACGCACAGCAAGGTTGCGCCCACGATGCGGTCGGTTTCGCGCTCAACCAAAATCTTCGCGCGCCCTTCAGGTTTACCCAGGATCTTCGGGCGCGGCATGATCGGAATATCCTTGATATCCGCTGCCTTGACGTCCAGAGTGTTGCCGCGTGCTTCGACTTCCTCGCGGGCAGCATCTTCACCCAAACCAACCGTCGCCAAGGGCGGGTCGATGAACGTCGTCGTCGGCACCACACGGTTGTCCGTCGTACGGGAGCCATCGCCCCAACGGTCCGACAGAATTACGCGGTGATCATCAAACGACACGTAGGTAAATTGCGGTCCACCATTGACATCACCCGCAGCGTAGACGCCTTCGACGTTGGTGCGCAGGTGCTTGTCGACGGCTACTGCCCCGCGCTCAGTCAGCTCGATGCCTGCCTTATCCAGACCAAGGTCTTTCGTCGCCGGTTTCCGCCCGACGGCCACCAGTACCTGCGCGGTATCCGCGGTTTGTTCGTTACCGTCACCGTCTTTCCACACAGTAGTGACAGCATCGGCGCCGCTTTCGCGGAATTCAGTGACCTGGGCTCCCGTGATCCAGGTGATGCCCAAGTTGTCCATGATCGTGCCGACGTGTTCTGCAATGTCGCGATCAAAGTTGGCAAATGGCGTGTCGACGGTATCGACCACGGTCACTTTCGTGCCGAACTTGGCGAAGTAGGTTGCGAATTCCATGCCGATAGGGCCGCCGCCAACGATCAGGAGGGAGTCTGGGCGTTCGTCCAACCGCTGTGCCTGGGTGGAGTCGATGACGCGCTCCAGGTCGGCGCCTGGCAACGGCAAGACGACGGGCTCAGCGCCGGTGTTGATGATGACCGTCTCTCCGGTGATTTCCATGCGCTCTTCGCCGCCGGTGACTTCCACGGTCTTTTCGCTAATGAAGCTAGCGTGACCGTCGACGACAATGACACCTTTGCCTTCCGCGAGGTCCAGGTTCACCTGGTTCATCTTCGACGTCAGCGTTCCGCGACGCTGGATGGCTTCCGAAAAAGCCGTGGAATCATCAGTGGTGGGTTTGGCGTGGTGACGTTCTGCGTCGGTGAGCAGGGCTTTCGTCGGCACGCAGCCAATGTTGATGCAGGTTCCGCCGTACATGGTGCTGGATTGCTCCACCAGAGCCACCCGGTCACCTGAAGCGGCTCGTTTCATAGCGATGGTTTTACCGGCTTTGCCGAAACCAATAACCAGAACGTCGACCTTCATGTTTTCAGTCATTCGTTGTTAGGCCTTTCTTCGTTCATTCGGTAAATCTGTCCGATTAGCGCCGATTGCCTTCAATCGGTGTCAATCGGCACCAATCGGTGTTGCTACGCTCCGCAACGACAAGGAAGCCTAGATAATTCCCGCTTGGCAGGTTACAGTCATCACAGTAGATAAGAACGCTACAGATAAGAAGGCTACAAACTCTGCCGAAAAACACCTCTGCGCTGGCGATTTGCACTACATCAAATACACTTATATAGTTAATCATCGTTGCGCCGGAAGGCACAGGCCGAAAGGTTCAGAGCAAATCAGAACCAAAGGTCAAGCCAGAAGACGTAGAAAATAATCCTCCATAGCTCAGTTGGCAGAGCATTCGACTGTTAATCGAAGGGTCACTGGTTCGAGCCCAGTTGGAGGAGCAATATTTCAGCCCCGCGGGTCAGTAAATGCACTGACTTGCGGGGCTTTGTCGTGCCTGAATCCGCCTAGGGTTATGCGAGGGCGGGATATGTGACAAAACGGGCTGTGCCACAAAAGTGCGGGGTTAAGTAGCAAAAGTGTGTCCGGGATTGTTGCCCCGTGTCGGGATCCAGATATTTTGTGTCTTTTTTACAAATAGTGAACGAAAACGGCCTCTTTCAGCGGGCCTATTTGTAAAAAAGACACAATAGACATGCCTCCCGGCGACATGATTCCCGCGCACGACGATCCCCGGCGACATGATTCCCGCGGGAAATGATTGCTGGCGATGGGCCCCCTCGCCACCACGACATAAGAAAACCGCCCGGCACGCTATGCGCGCATCGGGCGGTTTCGCTGGGTTCCCAAAAGAACCAATTAGTGAATGCCCTGCATAGTCACAAAAGCTATGCAGAAGCTGAGGTGACCTATTTAGCGGTCAACGTTAAGAATCAAACCGTTCTGGTCGATGTCGATGTCGATGCCACCAGATTCAACTTCCCAGTAGCCGTCGTTGTCCCACTTGACCTTGGCTTGACCATTGTGGGCGCGCTGCAGAACCTGAGCTACTTCGTCCTTAGTCAGACGCTCTTCGGTCAGGTCACGCTCTGCTTCACCGGTGTAGCCAGTGATATCGGCAGGCAGGTTGTTGGTGGCAGCGCCGCCACCCGCCTGGCCAGCTCCGGCACCGGCACCGGCGTTGTTGCCAGCGTTAGCGCCAGCACCTTCAGTTACGGTGACAGTTTCCTGGCCACTGTTTTGGTTGTTCTGGTTATTCTGTTGTGCTGGTGCTGCGGTTTCAGTGACGGTCACTGGGGCACCATTGCCACCATTGCTGCAAGCTGCCAGGGTCAGGCCCAGAGCGGCAGTGGCTGCCGCGATGGAAACGCGGCGGAAAGTATTCGATTTCATGTCTTCAACCCTTCTTGTGAGTCTTGTGAGTTTTCCCAGCGTTTGCTGGGGAGGCGGTGTCTAACCTCTGAGAACTCCAGCTCGACACGTTTAGTGAGTATACCTATAGTGACACGTCAACAAGGTACCTAGACCCCAAAATGTGGGGCATATATCACATCAAGCTACCTAGTGACGGTGGTTACGCTTGCCTTAAAATTACTAGGTAACGCTCAAAAAACTAGGATTTTCGGCACACGAACCAGAAAATCTGATTTAACTAGTGTGCACAAGAAAACCCCTTATTCCCACCACCACGCCGCGGTGAAATCCCGTCATCCTCACACCAACTAGAGCCACCGAAACAACTAGGTTGAAACAACCAGACCAGCCAGTAAACCTAAACAGCTAGACCGAACCAACTAGGCCGCGCCAACCAAAGAAACAACCAGACCAAGCCAGTAGACCGAGACTAGTAAGCTGAGGCAGGTAGGCTAGAGCACAGTTCATTGCACGCCCCTGCGCGAGCACGTGCACAACAAACGCAAGGAAAAGGGAAACGTTTCACCATGATTCAGTTCGTCGTCGGTGCCACCGCGGGATACGTCTTCGGCACGAAGGCGGGCCGAAAGCGGTTCCACCAAATCAAAGGCGCCTACGAAAAGGCGATTAACTCCCCAGTCACCCAATCCGTGGCCCGTTCAACCCGCAAGGCCATCGCCAACAAGCTGGACCCGGAACCACGCATGCGCGAGGTCAAAGACTTACGCGCCGGCAAAAATGGCAAGCGCAACGATGCTGATTACGACGGCCGCGCAGCAGCCGACCGTATCTACGAACACGATGAGGACTAGCGCACCGACGAGGGATAGCGAGCACAGCGAAGACTAGCAAGTGGACGAGGACTAGTGCCAGCCGCAAAGACTAGCGCGAGCGCGACGGCGACTAACTAGCAGCCCACTACCCCGGGACGCGCGCACCTCGCAAGTAGCTAGCTACCGGAACGCCCGAGCAATCAGGTCCCGGCGCGCCTGCTCCAAGGCCACCAAATCGGCAAACAACGAGTGATAGGTCTGCTCATCATCACTCGGACGCATGCGTTGTAACTGTGCTTTCAACTGCGCGATCTGATCGCCTACCCGAGCTTCCTGCAACCGGGATAACACCATGTCAACGTAGGCTTGCAATCCCGCACTTGCATAGCGAATTTCTTCCACCGCCAATTCTGAAACCAGCGAACGCCCCACCAGATCCGCCATGTGCTCAGCGACCGCAGCAATCCAGTCGACGCCGTCGCTGGCATTAGCTACTCCCCCGGCTTGGTAAATCGCGGCACGCACCGCGCGGTAAGCCTCGTTGCTGAAGACATCTTCACCCAAGCCATCAAAGTACTCGCCGACGTGCTGCGGGTACTGCAGCGCCAGTTTCAGCGATTCCCGCTGCGGCCACAAGTAAGTATCCCGCGGGTTCGGCGCGACGATGCCGGGCTTGTCCTGCCGGGCATCACGCTGGCTGTCATTATCAAACCGACGCGCACGTTTCACCGTTTCCTGTGGGTTCTGTACCTTCGCAGATTCCTTGCGCACCTGCGCGACGACCTCATCCGGGCTATCCCAGCCGACCCACCCGGACAAGCGCCGTGCGTATTCCATCTGCAGCGGTTTGTCACGAATACCAGCAACCACCGGCACGGTGCGTCGTAAAGCCTGAAGGCGCCCTTCAGCAGTATCCAGCTTGTGGCTGGCCAGGATGGACTGAATCACGAACTCAAACATCGGGATCCGGTCAGCCACCAGATCCCGCACCGCAGCGTCGCCACGTTCCAGGCGCAGATCGCACGGGTCCATCCCCGGCGGAGCAATAGCTACGAAAGACTGTCCCGAAAATTTCTGTTCGCCGGAAAATGCGCGCAACGCAGCCTTCTGCCCAGCCTCGTCACCGTCGAAGGTATAAATCAGCTCACCGCTGAAATAGTTATCGTCCAGCATCAACCGGCGAATCACCTGCAAGTGATCCTGGCCAAAAGCGGTACCGCAGGCAGCGATCGCGGTTTTCACTCCCGCGGCATGCATCGCCATGACGTCCGTGTAGCCTTCCACGACCACCGCCTGATGCCCAGCAGCGATATGCTTTTTCGCCATGTCCAGGCCAAACAACACCTTTGATTTGTGATACAGCATGGTATCCGGGGTGTTCATGTACTTGCCCAACTTGTCGTCGTCGAAAAGCTTGCGGGCGCCAAAACCAATCACGTTGCCGGCGATATCTTTGATCGGCCACAACAGCCGACGATGGAAACGGTCAATCGGGCCGCGCTTGCCCATCTTCGACAGGCCTGCCTTGTCTAGCTCGTCGAACTCGAAGCCCTTGCGCAGCAAATGCTTGGTCATTGTGTCCCAACCTGCGGGGGCATAACCGATTTCAAACTCGTAGATCTGCTCGCGGGAAAACCCGCGGTCCAGCAAAAATTCCCGCCCAGTGCGCGCTTGCTCGGTTTCGAGCTGCTCACGATAAAACTCGTGCGCCACACGATTGGCCTGGATCAGGCGCTGGCGGGTGCCAGGTTTTTCCCGCCGACCACCAGTGGTTCCGCCCTGATACGTGATGTGATAACCGATCTTTTCCGCGACGGCTTCCACAGCCTCCGGGAAGGTCAGCTGTTCCATTTCCATCAGGAAGCTGAAAACATCGCCACCTTTGCCGGAAGAAAAGCAGTGATAATAGCCGCGCTGCGGACGCACATGAAACGACGGCGTCTTTTCGTCTTTAAACGGCGACAGCCCCTTGAGCGAATCGTGCCCCGCGTTTTTTAGTTGTACGTACTCGCCGACGATCTCGTCGATAGCTGCGCGTTCGCGGATTGCCTGAATATCACTATCGGGGATCCGTCCTTGAGCCATGCCCAAAGACTACCTTTTCCGGGCGCGACAGCGTAGCTGGCCACCAGGATTGGGCCGAATGCTCGAGGATACTGGCCACCAAGAGTGGG
Organism: Corynebacterium sp. EPI-003-04-2554_SCH2473622; assembly: GCF_001665955.1. Taxonomy (NCBI): domain Bacteria; kingdom Bacillati; phylum Actinomycetota; class Actinomycetes; order Mycobacteriales; family Corynebacteriaceae; genus Corynebacterium; species Corynebacterium sp. EPI-003-04-2554_SCH2473622. Next base: position 7,512 of record NZ_LZMN01000007.1, read on the forward strand.
CCTACTGCTCGCGGATAGCCGGGCAGCACGCTAGTGCTAGTGCAAAAACCCGGATAGCTGCGCGGCCTGCTGGGCCAAGCGTTCCAACCGCGATTCCGTCATCGAGGCAATCTGGTCAATGATCACGCGCTGCCGCTGTGCTGAGTTCTCTGCTTGCCGCCACCACAGCCCAAACATCGGGTCCAACGAACCCGGCGCGCCAGCCACCAAGTAGTCGTAGACGTTATAGACCCGCTCGCGCTGGCGGTCTTGCCGCGCTAAGTGCGAAGGCTCATCCATCACGTACAGCACAGCCAGGGTTTTCAATAGCTTCACCTCGGCCGCTGCCTGTCGCGGAACCAGCAGTTCACCCTGGTAACGCCCTAGTTCGCCCTTGCCGACGAGCTCCGCGTTGTGCTCCCGGCTCGCCGCAATAGTCGCGCCAACGTACCTGCCTACTAGCTCGGAAGTCATGGCTTTCAGCTGTACGTACCCGTGCAGGCTCGGGGTGAAATCTACTGCGGCATTGATGATCGGCAATTCGCGTAGCGCACCGGCGGCGTCGAGAAGTTCTTCGGCATCCCCGCCGAAAGCCTTGGCTCCCTTTTCGGACAACGCGGCCAACTCCACCAGGTCCCACAGCACCGCCAGGTTCACGCGCCCAGCGACCACGCCGTCTTCGACATCGTGCACGGAATAAGCAATATCGTCCGACCAGTCCATGGTTTGCGCTTCCATCGTGGGCCGCGCCTGGCCGCTACGGTGGTTTCCCGCCGGATCATGGGCGCGGATCCAATCGAGCACGTCGGCTTGTTCGTCATAGCAGCCATATTTTCGGTTGGTGCTGCCATCCGCATTGGTCTTGGTACGTGGATATTTACACGCCGCATCAAGTGCCGCCCGGGTCAGGTTCAGCCCGCGGCTTGTGCCAGCGTCGTCCAGAATCTTCGGTTCCAACAGCGTCAGAATCCGCAAGGTTTGCGCATTGCCTTCGAAGCCGCCGCATTCGTCGGCAAGCTCATTGAGCGCGGTCTCACCATTGTGACCATACGGCGGGTGGCCGATATCGTGGATGAGCCCTGCCATCTCGCACAAATCCGGGTTCAGGCCCAGGCCTTCGCCGATGCCACGGGAAATCTGCGCAACCTCCAGGGAATGCGTCAGGCGGGTACGCGGAGTATCCCCATCGCGCGGGCCCACCACCTGGGTTTTATCCGCTAACCGACGCAGCGCAGCCGAGTGCAGCGCGCGGGCACGATCACGGGAAAACTCGTCACGCTGTTCTGCGCTCGCCGGATCCAGCAAACTACCGGTGCTGGTGGTAGCAGCCGTCGACAAGTGCGATTGTTTCGCTTGTTCTGCATAACGACGCTGCGTATCTGCGACGCCGTAGCGGTAGGCCTTCCCGGCTACTGTCACTGGCTACTCTCCTGCCCGTTTTCTCCGCATTGCTGTTGCGCCTGCACCCGCGCCTGCTCATGCTCATGCTGTGCACGCAAATACTCATGGCGCATGCGCCGCGAGGGCCACACCAGCGCCTGCGCTTTCCGCAGCACACTTTCTAGCCTAACCGCCGCCGATGCTCCCGCCAGCACATGCACATCCGCCACGGTCAACCCGCCGATCTCGTGTAACAACGATTTCCACCAAGCCAAACCCGGAAATTGGCAAGGTGAATACGGTGTGGGAAAAGCCTGCGGTAACACACCAAAACGCCGCGCGATTTTTTCCGCCCGCGCGCTATGGTTCGGATCAGTCACCAGCAACACATCACGGCCCCGCAGCTCCGGGTAGCGGTCGAACGTCGCCGCCAGGCTCGCTGCAGTATCCGAGCCCACACCAATGCCTTCCGCCCGGACAATCCCACGTGCCTGCAAATATTTTGCACCAACCGCAGCCTCAGTTTCGGTATCGCCCGGCAGCGCGCCGCCCACGCACAACACCTGAGCGTCGGGGAAAATACGCGCAGCAAACACCGCTTGTTCCAGACGCGCCGCGAATTGCCGCGACGGGGTTCCGTTGTACTGCGCAGTGCCTAAAACCACGATGGCCTCGGGATCGTAGACCGGCAGGTAACGGCGCCGATAGGCCACGGTGAGCACCCGGCTGGCCTGTACAACCGCCCCTAGCAACGACGTACCCGCCAGCGCAGCCAGGCCCCTCCGTGCAATTTTTAGTGAATTCACGCCCTCTAGTCTGCCTTAACCGTCCTGGCTTCGCGGGTATCATCGTCGTCATGCGGCAGAATTCAACTTCTTTCGAGTCTTCAACGTCTACAGCGCACGCACAGGCTTCCGGTGCCCGTCCGGCCATCGCTTTTCGACACCGTCTGCTCGGCTCCGGTGCCCGCGGTGGATTTCGAACTACTGCTGGAATTGCGGCGGCTTTCGCGGCAACAGGCTGGGCTGCGTCGTTCGGCATGGGTGCTGCCGACGCCAGCGCTGCCACCGAATCCCCCGCGCTAGCCGAAACGCACCTAGCGGCAACCGCCGAGCGCCCATTGCCCGCCCACACCACGGTTCTTGCCCAGGCCGTCGATGCGGGGCGGCTCAATAGCCAGCTGGTCGACGGCGTCGGCATCCTGTCCGCGGACGACGAGCAAGCAATTAACGACGAGCTCAAACAGTTGCAACAGTCGGATCGCATTCAGTTCTATATCGTCTACACCGACACCTTCGGCGGGATGAGCGCGCAGGAATACGCAGAGACCACCGCCGCGGCCAACGGTGGCGGCCAGGGCAGCAACGTCGGTGTGCTGGCCATTGCCGTGGACGACAGCCAATACGATGTCTACGCCTCGCCGGGTGGCACCTGGAGCCAAGACAAACTCGATGCTGCTTCCGCCGCCGCGTACGACGAGTTGATTAACGACAACTTCGCCGGCGCCGGGCTCGCTGCTGCGCAAGCCGTGCGCACGGGTTCTGCTGGCGACGCTGGTAATGCTGGCGGCAGCGACTCGTCTGGGGCGGGCTGGCTTGCAGCCGGTGGTCTCGCAGCCGTCGCAGGTGGCGGTGGTGTGTGGTATTACAACCGCCGGAAAACCCAACAAAATTCCTCCGAGCTGCTCTCCGATGCGCGCGGAATTTCTCCGGACGACACCAGCTCGCTGCTGCGCCTTCCGGTGGCGACGTTGGAAGAGCGCGCCGATGAAGAAGTCACCTCGACTGATGAGTCCATCCGGCGCGCGAAGGAAGAACTAGACTTGGCAACCGCAGAATTCGGTGCCGACCGTGTCCGACAATTCACGCGCGCGATGAACAATTCTAAATCTGTCATGCAGCGCGCCTTCCGCACGAAAAAAGAGTTGGACGCGCATAACACTCTGCCGGAAGATCAGCGTCGTGCACGGTTGGTGGAAATCATCTCTGATTGTGGCAAGGCCGACCGTGAGTTGGATTCCCAGGCCGAAAAATTCGCGGAGATGCGCAACTTGCTGGCGCAGGCGGATTCTAAGATTGCCGAGCTCACCCAGCGCAGCGTCGCAGCGCGCTCCCAATTACACCGGGCCCAATCCACTATGGCATCGCTGCGGGAAAGCTACTCTCCAGAAGTACTGCACACCATCGCAGATAACCCAGAGATGGCCGAGGTTTCCTTGGAAGAAGCCGAGGATTTGCTCTCGCACGCTAACGAGCTGCAGGATAAGCCGGCTGGTCAGCAGCAGGGATTAGTAGAAACCATCCGCGAAACAGAACATGCGCTGGAGGTCACCACCCGGCTTCTCGACGGCGTGGAAAACACGCGTTCGGATATCGCCACCGCGAAATCCAGTATCAACGATCTGATTGCTGAAGTAGAAGAAGAAATCGACGAGGCCGCACAGTTGAAGCAACGCGGCTCGCACGATGGCACTCCGGCAGATTGGGACCGGCTCGATTCCGTGGTCGACAACGCACAACAAGCACTGGCGCACGCCAAAGAAAATAAAGACAGTGATCCGCTGGGCAGCTACAACCAACTACTGGATGCTGATACCGAATTGGACGACAAGCTGGACCGGGTGCGCGAGAAATCCGCCGATCACCAGCGCACGTTGCAGCTTTTGCAACAACAGCTAGAGTCTGCGAATTCGCGAATTCAGGCTGCAGAGGATCTGATTTCTTCCCGCGGACGAATCGTGAAATCCGGGGCTCGGACCGCGCTTGCCGACGCCCAACGCATGCACGCCGAGGCCCTGCAGTTGCGTCAGACGGATGCGCGTTTAGGCATTGAGGCTGCCCGTGGCGCCGGTCAGGCGGCGCAAGCCGCAATTAAGCGCGCTGAAGACGATGTGAAAGACCACCAGCGTTCGATGAATGAGCACGGTGGTTTTGGCGGCCCCGGTGGCCCCACCAGACGCGGTGGCTATGGTTACCGCCGTGGTCGCAGCTCCACCGGCTCTTTGTTAACCGGAATGGTGCTGGGGTCTATCTTGGGCGGATCCGGCGGCAGCAGTGGCTTCGGCGGCGGCTTCGGTGGCGGCGGAGGCTTTGGCGGGGGTGGTGGCTTCGGTGGCGGTCACTCCGGCGGCTCGTTCTAGAACAAGAAGGCCAGGATCGCCACGATTGTGCATAACAATAGTGTGGCGATGATACCTACTGCCGACGACGACAGCCGTGATTCCAGGATCATGCGTGCGCTAAAACTCAGCGCGATGATTTCGTCGCGGCTCAATGCTTCTGCCCCACGGGTTTCTTCCCCACGGGTTTCTTCCCCACTGGCTCCTACCCCAGCACCTGCTGGCCCACTGGCTGCTGCCCCAGCAGCTGTAGGTCCATCGAATTCCAGGATGGCGCGGCGCACTCCCCGGTTAGCACCGCTGAATTGCGCAACCTTGTTGCCGTTTTCGTCGTCAATGATCCAATTCTTGCCGGATTCATTGATCAAGGTAAATTCGCGCTTGCCCACGCGGGCAAGCAAACGCGATGCACGCGCTAGGTTGCCTTCGACAGACAGCTTCAGCTGCGAGCTTTCAGCATCCACGGCTTCAATCCCACGAGACTGCTCTACCTGCAGCTGCCAGTTGGCCCCGTCGAGTCGCGCCAGCTCATCGCTGAACACTCCCAGACGGTTTGGCCCGTCTTCTTCCAGCAACACCGGGGTATTGCGGTCATTACGGTCCCAACTGGTGTAGCGCATGCGCGTGCCTTTCTATCGAGCCCCGTTTACGGGGCTATAAGCGTTTAGCAGCCGACCAGGCGTGCAGCCAAGTAGGATTCCAGATCCTCGATGGCCACGCGCTCTTGCTCCATGGTGTCGCGCTCGCGCACGGTGACGGCTCCGTCTTCCAAAGAATCGAAGTCATAGGTCACACAGAACGGCGTACCGATCTCATCATGGCGGCGGTAGCGGCGACCGATAGCACCGGAAGTATCGAAATCAACATTCCAGTGCTGGCGCAGCTTCTGCGACAATTCCTTGGCTGGGCCGGTCAGTTCTTCCTTCTTGGACAACGGCAAAACCGCTACCTTGACCGGAGCCAGGCGACGGTCCAGGCGCAGCACGACGCGCTTGTCGGTTCCGCCCTTGGCATTAGGTGCTTCTTCCTCGTGGTAGGCGTCGACAAGGAAAGCCATCATGGAACGCCCCAGGCCAGCGGCAGGTTCAATCACGTACGGAATCCAGCGCTCTTCCTTGGTCTGGTCGAAGTACGACATGTCTTCGCCAGAGCCTTCTTGGTGCACACGCAAGTCGTAGTCAGTGCGGTTGGCCACGCCTTCCAACTCGCCCCACTTGGAGCCCTGGAAACCGAAAGCGTATTCCACGTCGACGGTGCGCTTGGAGTAGTGCGACAGCGACTCTGGTGGGTGCTCGTACAAACGCAGGTTTTCTGGCTTAATGCCCAGGTCGATGTACCACTGGTGCCGATCATCGATCCAGTACTGGTGCCATTCTTCATCGGTGCCAGGCTCGACGAAGAACTCCATCTCCATCTGCTCGAACTCGCGAGTGCGGAAAATGAAGTTACCCGGGGTGATCTCGTTACGGAAGGACTTACCGATATTCGCGATGCCGAATGGTGGCTTCATGCGCGAAGAGGTCAGCACATTCTTGAAGTTCACGAAAATACCCTGCGCAGTTTCTGGGCGCAGGTAGTGCAGGCCTTCTTCGTCGTCGACTGGGCCTAGGAAGGTCTTCAGCAATCCGGAAAACGCGCGCGGCTCAGTCCAGTTACCTGGCTGGCCGGTTTCTGGATCGTTGATGTCTGCCAGGCCGTTTTCTGGTGGGTGGCCATGCTTTTCCTCATAGGCTTCCAGCAGATGATCGGCGCGGTAACGCTTGTGGGTATACAGCGATTCCACCAACGGGTCGGTAAACACTTCAACGTGGCCGGACGAGACCCAGGTCTGGCGCGGCAGGATGATGGAAGAGTCAATGCCGACGACGTCATCGCGGGATTGCACCATGTGACGCCACCACTGGCGTTTGATGTTTTCTTTCAATTCGACGCCGAGCGGGCCGTAGTCCCATGCCGAGCGCGAGCCGCCATAGATTTCACCTGCTTGATAGACCAGGCCGCGACGCTTGCATAGGTTTACGACGGTGTCGATGACATTCGCCATTGTAAAAGGACTCCTCTGGTAGGGGATAAGTCGGTTCTCGCAGGCCATCCTACCGTGCATCGGAAAACATACCTGAGTTAGGTAGTCCAGACTGCCGAACTTCTCGATTCTTGTGTTTGCGTCCGCGGCGCCAGACAAGCCGCCGCTGCACAACGCCGATATGAGTTTGCCAAACCAGCACTGCCGAACCAGCGTTGCCGGGCCAGGGTTACCGAGCGCGGGTTTTCCAGGCGCGGATTACCGGGGGCGGGTTTGCCGGGGCCGCCTTCCCGATACATAAATATCCCCGTATGGGGGTGGAGACGAAAACCCGAACCCCCTGCAAATATAAGGTAACACTTGGTTAGTTTTGTTCAGGCGTCTGAAGTGTCTTAAGATTTAAGATAACTTTTATTGAAGATCGATCCCATTATGCACGGGATTGCTATCTCTCGTCACATCGGTGTCGGCAGATAAGAACCACCAGGAAGGACTCGTGATGCCTACCGACGTTATCGCGAACACCACCGCTGCTGCGACTATTATTCGCGCACTCAACTCCCCGCTACGCCTGCAAATCCTGCACTGCTTAAGCCAGCGCGACTGCTGTGTCTATGAACTCGTCCGCGAACTAGGACGCTCGCAACCATTGATAAGCCAGCACCTGCGCATCCTCAAGCAATCCGGTCTGGTCAGCTCTCACGCCTGTGGACGCGAAGTCACCTACCAACTGACCCGCCGTGAAGCCCTCAACATCGCAGCCATTGCGGCTAGCATCGCTCCTTAAATAGACTGGAGCAATGTCTTCCGTACAGTCCGCCATCCCGAAACTAGGCGCGCGTAATACTCGCCAGCGAACCGCCGTTATTCAGGTGTTAAACGATCTAGACAAGTTCGCCTCCGCGAAAACCATTCATCATGAATTAGTGCACCGCGAAAACCAGGTTGGCTTAACGACGGTCTATCGCACCCTGCAATCGTTATCAGAAATCGATGCCGTCGATGTGCTGCACATGCCATCCGGGGAAACTCTGTACCGCAGCTGCGAATCTCATCATCATCACCATCACTTAGTCTGCACCGAATGTGGCCGCACCGAAGAAATCGACGGCGGCCCAGTAGAAAGCTGGGCACGCGATGTAGTGGCCGACTACGGTTTTCAGCTCACTGGCCACGATGCCGAAGTCTTCGGCATCTGTGCGGACTGCAGTAGTAAGAAAGACGACAACAACAAATAGTTGCGGTAGCCACCGTAGCTATCGCGCTGTAGCTATCGCACGGTACGCAACTCTGTCGGGCTGTCTTAGCGTGCGGCGAGCTTGCCTCCGCATGCGACGGACTTGCAGCTTTAGCCAACCACTCCGCCGAAGGCCAGGCCTAACAAATAAGTGATGCCAGCTGCACCCAGCCCGATCAGCAGCTGTCGCAACGCGCGCCAGGCCGGCGGTTTACCGGACAAGATCCCGGTTACCGCACCTGTGATCAGCAGTGCTAGCGACACCAGCACCACAGCAATCACGGCACCCAGGGTGGTCGAGGCACCAAAAATAAAAGGCAAGATCGGTAACAAAGCTCCGCCGGCGAAAAAGCAGAAACTGGAGATAGCCGCTTCCCATGCACCGCCTGGCGTGTGCGCTTCCGCGAACTCCTCATCTTCTGCTGCTTCCCCACCACGGACCTCCGTGTTCGGGTTTTCCGAGCCGGCGCTTTTCGTGCTCGGGTTTTCCGAGCCGGGATTTTCTAGGTTGTGATTTTCCGGACTGGGGTTTTCCGGGCTGTGCCCGCCACCGCTAAACCTTTCTGCATAACTTTCTGCAGAAAGGGAGATCCGCGCAAACAGCTGATCCGCCTTGTACTGCGCCTCAGCCTCCGACATGCCACGGGCCCGGAAGACTAAGGCCAACTCATTAGCCTCCACGTCCACGTTGGCTGCCATCGCTGACGAGGACGTCTGCGGGGTCGAAGCACCCAACAACTCATTTTGCGACCTCACAGAAATAAATTCACCGGCTGCCATGGATAATGCGCCTGCGAGCAATCCGGAAACACCAGTGATCAGTACCACCGTGCTGCCGACACCGGACCCTAAAACCCCCAGTACCAACGCCAAATTGGATACCAATCCGTCGTTTACACCGAACACCGCAGCACGGAAAGTCCCTGACATTCGCTCGCGCGAACGCGTCGCCAAGCCACGCACCACTTCTGCGTGCACCTTTTCATCCATTGCCAACTGATCAGAGGCGTCTTCGTCGGCAAGATAGGGGCTGCGCGATTCCGCAGACTGCATCAAAGCAAGCGTAAACACGGAACCAAAAACTTTCGCCAAAAAGCCCAATAAACGAGTATTAAAATCGGCTTTCCGCGGTGTGCCAAGTTGATCGCCGAGCTTATCGAGCCAATAACGCTGATGCCGCGATTCCGCTTCCGCGATCTTACTGAGAATCTCGCGATCTTCCGGGTTCTTCTGCCGGGCAGCCAATGTTTTATACACCGCTGCCTCCGAGCGCTCATTAGCTAGATAGCGACGCCAGCGTTCCAGTTGTTCCTCGGAGGGCGCGGCGGCAGACACAGACTGTGCTTGTAGTCCTGCTTGCTGTGGTCGCATTCTCCGCGTCGGCTGCGCCTGCTGCGCATGTTGCACCTGCTGTCCTGGTAGTGCTGGTCGCCTCCGACCACCACTGCTGTCCGGATTCACTTCGTTCCCCCGAAGCGGCGGTCACGCCGCGCGTACTCCGCCACGGCGTCGTAAAGATCCTGCGGGGTGAAATCCGGAAACAGCTTATCCTGATACACCATCTCCGCGTACGCCGATTGCCACAGCAGAAAATTCGAGGTCCGCTTCTCCCCCGACGGGCGCAAAAACAAATCCACATCGGGCATTCCGGGATCATACAAATAACGCCCAATGGTTTTCTCACTGATCTCCCCGACGCGCAACGTACCGGCCTCGATATCCCGGGCCATTGACTGCATAGCGTCGGCAAGCTCAGCGCGACCACCATAGTTCACGCACATGACCAATGTCATCCGAGTATTGTTCTTCGTCAACTCTTCAGCCGCACGCAACTCGTTAATTACGCTGCGCCACAGCCGCGGACGGCGCCCCGCCCAGACCACGCGCACACCCTTATCATGCAACACATCACGTTGACGCCGCAGCACATCTCGATTGAAGCCCATGAGGAAGCGCACCTCGCTGGCGGAACGGCGCCAGTTTTCCGTTGAAAACGCGTACGCAGAAAGATATTCCACCCCCAGTTCCAGGCACGCGTCAACGGCATCCATGAGCACTGCTTCGCCACGCTTGTGGCCTTCGGTGCGCTCCATGCCACGCTCTTGCGCCCACCGGCCATTTCCGTCCATGACCAGGGCAATGTGACGCGGAATAAACTGCTGCGGGATCTGGTGGTCCGTGTCAAAAATACTCATCGCATCACAGTCTAGTGCGCGGGTAGCGCGCAAGGAATGCTTGGCTACAGCGATTGTTCCATGATGTGCAACGCTTTTACGTTCTGCTCCATGTGCCATTGCAAATGCGTACGCACCAGCCGGTGAGCAGTGCTGGAATAATCCGGGTGTGCGCGAGCAATTTCTGCGGCTTTCTCCCAGTGTCGTCCAGCAAGCAGCCACATATAATGCAGCACTTCCTCATTGATATCCGCCGAGCCGCTCGGGCGGCACTCGTGGCAGCACGCGCCACCGACCCCAGGGTGAAAAGCATGGTGCGGGCCGGGGCGACCACACTGGGCGCACTCGAATAACACCGGTGCCCAACCGGCAAAATCCATTGCCTGCAACAAAAAAGAATCCAGTACCGCAATCGGGTCCCGGGCGTCGGCAAGCAGCCCCAGGGCTTCCAGCAAGGCATCAAACATCGCCGTGTCTGCTGGCTGGGCTAAGCGCTCGGCAGCTTCCAGCATGGCGCAACCAGAGGTATAACGCTCATAGTCGTCAATAATGCCGGTAGCGAAAAACGCCACGGTATCCGCACCAGTGATGGTCGCTAGGCTACGGCCCGGGTACAACTGCACATTCAGGTGCACAAACGGTGCTAAGCGCGAGCCAAAACGTGATTTCGCCCGGCGCACCCCTTTGGCCACCGCGCGCACCACCCCGTGCTGCTTCGTCAACAGCACGATGATGCGGTCGGCTTCGCCAAAATCATAGGTACGCACGACCATGGCATCTTCCCGGTAAGGCTTGCTCCGCGCCACAGTCTAAAAGCCCAGCCGACCTAGCGATTTCGGATCCGATTGCCAGTTCTTCAGCACTTTGATGCGCAAATCCAAAAACACGTTATGCCCTAACAGCTCGATAATCTGCTTGCGCGCGTTATGCACAATGCGGCCAAAACGGCGACCATCTTTACCTTCGATGATCTTCTTCTGGCCAGGGCGTTCCACATACAACACCGCGTGCACATTGCTTACACCCGGGCGGTCCTCGTCGGGAAGAATCTCGTCGATCTCCACGGCAACCGAGTGCGGAAGCTCATCACGCAAGCCCGACAAAGCTGCTTCCCGGATCAGCTCGCTAATGCGGGTGAAACTGTCATCATCCGTAATATGATCGTCTGGATAAAACTTGTGCCCTTCCGGCAGCTGCTGCACGATCACGTCCGTCAGCACATCAATCTGCGTACGTTTCGTCGCAGAAACCGGCACCACCTCGCTGTCACCACCAAGCATTTCATGCAGCGCAATAAGCTGCTTGCCGACGGCATCCTTGCCCACTTTATCCAGCTTGGTGACAATCCCAATGATCGGTACATTCGGCGCTACATTACGGATATTCTCCAGAATCCAGCGGTCGCCGGGGCCGATTTTCTCGTCGGCAGGCACGGTAAAACCGATTACATCGACATCCGAATAATTGTCTTTCACCAGCTCATTAAGCCGCTCGCCCAACAGCGTGCGCGGGCGGTGCAAACCTGGGGTATCTACGACCACGACCTGCGCATCATCGCGGTGAATCAACCCGCGAATAGCATGCCGGGTAGTTTCTGGTTGGTCGGCGGTAATCGCGATCTTCTGCCCCACCAAGGCATTAGTCAACGTCGATTTTCCGGTATTTGGGCGCCCAACGAAGCTGACAAAACCAGAACGGAAGCCTTCCGGCACATCGAGGTAGCTATCCAGACTCATAATTTATTTCTCACCTGCTGGTAAATTGTCTACGGCCGTGACGTCAAAATACTGCTTGGGCTGCACGAAACACTCCTGCGCAAAAATCAGGTCTAGTTCCGCAGAACCGCGCTTGTAAGTGGTCTCGAGCAACTCATACACCGAAGCCGCGGTGGCCTCCAGGGCCTGTGAAACCTCGCCATGGTAAGCGTAGTGAGCGCTAAACAGCGCCGCAGTAACATCGCCTGATCCATTCCGTTTGAAATCCAGGTACGGGGTTTGCACCAGGTAGGCCTCGTCACCATCAACTGCGAGCATTTCGATGACATCAGCCGGGTTTTCTGGGCGCACCAGCGAAGTCACCAGCACCACCCGCGGGCCCATTTTCTGTAGCGCACGCACTGCCTCCAGCACCTGTGCAAAAGTTTCTACCGGTTTGCCAGTCAAGTACCCGAGTTCAAACTGATTTGGGGTGGCGATATCCGCTACCGGGATGACCTTGTCGCGCAGCAGCGGCGGGATCGAATCATCCACGAAGCAACCAGATTTCGCGTTGCCCATGACCGGATCGCAGGCATAAAACGCATCCGGATTCTGCTGTTTAATGCGCTGCACCGCATCTGTAATCACGCCAGCGATTTCTGGGCTGCCTTGGTAACCAGACAGGATCACGTCGATCTTGTCGAAAGCTTCCCGGCGCTCCAAGCCATTGATAACATCAGCAACCTGCTCAGCGGGAAGCAACGGACCACCCCAGTCGCCGTAGCCAGTGTGATTAGAAAAATTCACGGTGTGTACCGGCCATACCTCATAGCCAGCGCGCTGTAGGGGAAATACGGCTGCGGAATTACCCACGTGGCCAAAGCTCACGTGCGACTGAATCGACAACACGGTGTTCATGTTCATAAGCGGTTACCTCTTTAACCTGAAATAGCGCAGAATCTTTTATTGCAATCTTCTAATGCAATATTCGCTTGCAATACTGCTTGATTAGTTTTCTTCGCCTGCGCCACGGGATTCACCATTAGGCTTCTCGCTTGCTTTTTCCTGTGGCTGCGCAATGGCTGGGATGTGGCCGTCGGCAAGCGATTGGCTAGCCAACTGCTCATCCAAATCAGCACGATCCGCTGCCGACGGGAAGGCCTGCGGGCCAGTCGGCTTCGGCGGGAATTTCTTCCCACGACGAGAGACGTCGTCGTACCAGTCCGCGAGAATCTCGTTTTGCAGGGCGAACATTTCTTTTTCTTCTGCCGGAGTGCCGTGATCATAGCCCAACAAATGCAGACAAGAGTGGGTAGTCAGCAAAGCTAGCTCATGCGCCAGACTATGCCCGCCCGCATCTGCTTGCTTCTGCGCAAATTCCGGGCACAGCACAATATCGCCGAGCATCGCCGGGCCCACGGCTTCCCCATCCGGCCGTGGGGTATGAAACCCCGGCGTCAGCTCATCGATCGGAAAGCTCATCACATCCGTTGGGCCTGGCAGGTTCATCCAATGCATATGCAGTTCAGCAATGGTGTCTTCATCCACACACGTAATCGTGGCTTCCACGTCCGGGCTCACATCCATGGCTGCCAGGGAAAACGCAGCAACATCCAGCAGCATTTCCTCATTGATGCCATCGAAGCCAGATTCGTTGAAAAATTCAATACTCATATGCGGGTTCCTCAGTGCTTTCTCTGTGCGCTTCTTGCCTAGCTAACTAGTTGCTGAGCTAATTAGTTGCCCAGCCCGCTGGTTAGCCAGCTAACTTTCCGCCTGCTCGTGATAGTCATAAGCATCCACAATGCGACCCACCAGCGAGTGGCGCACAACATCGCCGGCTCCCAGTTCAGCGAAGTGAATCCCTTCGACCCCGCCCAAAATACGACGCACGGTCTTCAACCCTGAATTGTGCCCACGCGGCAAGTCCACCTGCGATTCATCGCCGGTAACCACAAAGGTGGTACCAAAGCCCAAACGCGTCAAAAACATCTTCATCTGAGCCGCAGTAGTATTTTGCGCCTCATCCAAGATCACGAAGGCGTCGTTCAGCGTACGGCCACGCATATACGCCAACGGCGCCACCTCGATGATCCCTGCTTCCATCAAACGGGGAATAGCCTCTGGATCCAGCATGTCCCGCAAAGCATCGTGCAACGGGCGCAGATACGGATCAATCTTGTCATTCAACGTGCCCGGCAAAAACCCCAGCTTCTCTCCGGCCTCCACTGCCGGGCGGGTCAGGATAATGCGCTGTACCTGCTTGTTCTGCAGTGCCTGCACCGCCTTTGCCACCGCTAAGTAGGTTTTGCCCGTACCAGCCGGGCCCAAACCAAAGACAATGGTGTTTTCATCAATGGCGTCCACGTATTCGGCTTGACCAACGGTTTTCGCGCGAACCTTTTTCCCCCGGCGCGAGACAATGCTCCCGCCGAGTGCCTGCGCAACGGATACCGGTGAATCTTCGCTCAACAGTGACAACACATGTTTCACACCATCCGGGCTAACGGTATGCCCGCGTCGGGCCATGGATTCCAACTCATGGAAGGCCTTAACGGCGCGCGCAACCTCATAATCCGGGCCGGTAATTTTCACCATTGTGCCGCGGGCAAAAATATCCGCGTCTAAATGATTGCCCAGCACGCGCAGGTTTTCATCAGTATTACCTAATACTGTGCGTGCGTGAACGGGGTCCAGGTCGATCTTGCGGGTTTGAATGTGCACGTCGCTAGCCTACCAATTGCAACGAGTTTTCCACGAAGTTTTCCACTTCTGTGCTCTCTGCTTGTGCGCTTTCCGGTTCCGGGTTTAGGCTTCCAACTCAACTTCGGCAAGCATCCGCCCGCTCGGGCTAGCGCTACCAGCAGCAGGCTCTTCAGTGATCATAACCTTGTGCGCTGCGGCGTCGAACGGCATCCATACATCCTGGTGTGGATCCTGGCCGATAACGCCGGCAGAACGAACCACCCCATGCTTGTCGACGGCCCAAACTTGCGCGCCCATGCCGTCGGCAAGTTCCGGCTGGCCATCCACCATCGCACCGGCTTTGCCCACCTCATTGGAAGAAACAATTTTTAGACGTGCTCCCTCCGCAGTAGTGGCACCACTGACCATGTCTGCAGCGGACATGATCTCATGCATCTGCTCATGCCCATCCGTCGACGGTACGTCGCGCGTGGTTTGAGTTTCTTCCGCAACAATGGCGCCCTCACCAGCATCATCCGCAGTGTTGTTGAGCACGGGGGTAAGCACCGTAATACCCACCAGCAGTGCCGCGGCCGCGACCCCGGCAAGTACCGCCCAGGGTTTTCTCGACGTCTCCGAAGGGGTGCGGCCACGGTTCTGCACTGTTTGCGCTGGTTGTGCGCGTGCCTGCAACGGCACCACGTTGGTTGTTTCCGCATTCGAGTGGCCAAGTTTCGCCAGCAGCTGGTTTTTTATTTCCGGCGGTGGGGTATGTTCCGGGACAGCGTCGAGAAAGGACTCGAAAGTCTCATCATCGAATTCATCCGTGTTATTCACGGTGCGATCACTCATGGTGGGCTTCACCCCTTCCCCAGACAGCTGCTAATTTGCGTACTCCATCACGCACCCGCGTTTTGGCGGTGCCCAATGGAACATTGGTGGTTTCTGCCAGTTCCGCGTGACTAAGCCCGTCGAAAAAGGTCAGTAACACGGCCGTGCGGTGCGGCTCCCCAATCGTGTCGACGGCTGCTCTCAGGCGCTTGCCTTCCACATTGGCGAGTGCTTCGTTTTCCACATCGATGCTTCGAATGCGCTCGCCAAGCACAAACTCGGCGTCATCGCGTCGAACACTAGCATTATGAGCGCGTAATCTGTCGATTCCGCGAGAATGTGCAATCCGGCCCACCCACGTGCGAGCATGACCACGCTCTGGATCAAAGCTATCTGCTTTATTCCAGACTTCCACGAACACTTCCTGAAGCACTTCTTCTGCCAGCGAGTTATCCCCCAAAACCTGGATGATCACACCGAAGGCCAGCGGAGAAAGCGCATCATAAAGCTGTGCAAAGGCATGCTGATCCCCGCTGGCCACGCCCGCAACGAGCGAGTCGAGGCGAGCATGCTCTTCGGGGCTGCAACTAGACACAGCATTACATACTACTGGCTCATCTTGTCGTCGTGCTCCATCTTGTCGCTGTCGCCAGTCATCTTGTCGTCGTGTTCCATCTTGTCGTGCTCCATCTTGTCACCGTCACCGCCCATCATGGAATCACCTTCCAATTTGTCGTGCTCCATCTTGTCGTGTTCCATTTTGTCATCACTCATCTTTTCTGAGCTCTTCTTTTCTGAGCTCATCTTTTCTGAAGTCATCTCAGTGCTCGTTTCTGAGGACTTTGTCGGAGTCTCAGCGGAATCATTACTGCACGCAGCCAGGCCCACCGTACTCATCGCAACAGCAGCGACGGTGATTAAAAATTTCTTCATCGAAGTATGTGCAGGCATTGGGTTCTCCTCAAAGCTAGTGGTTTCAGCAGTTTTTCTGCCTTCAACTACTACTGCGAAACCACCTGCCTGATCGGATTGGAAAAAATAAAAAATTTTTATCACACGATCAACACCACCAAAGACCAATCCGCTCCAGCGCTTCGCTCCGGATTAGACAATGACCGAGAAATTGCGGGCTCGCACGTATTACGCAGACGCCAATGCGCGAGTACCCCATTGAGAAAGGCTGCACAATCATGCTCAGTACCATCGCCATCGGTTTTATCGGTGGCCTAATCACCGGTATTTCACCGTGTATATTGCCCATCCTGCCGCTTGTGCTGGCGGTATCCCAAGGCTCCAAATCTCGACCATGGCTGGTTATCGGCGGTTTGGTCACCAGTTTTACCGTCGTCACGCTTTTTGCCACCACCTTGCTCAACGCGCTGGGTCTGCCCGCAGATATTTTGTGGAAGCTCGGCATCGCCCTCTTGGTTCTAGTCGGCCTAGGAATGATCTTTCCGAAGCTGCAGGAGCTACTGGAGTGGCCATTCCAGTTCCTGCCGCGGGCACATAAGTTGCAGGCCCGCGCCCGCGATAAGGGCGGGTTTGCCGTCGGCCTGGCGATGGGCGTGGTCTTTGTGCCCTGCGCTGGTCCAGTATTGGCGGCGATCACAGTGGCAGGCGCTACCGGGGAAATCGATGCTCGCATCGCCGTTCTCTGCATCTCGTTCGCCATTGGTGTGGCCATCCCGCTATTGGCTTTCGCTCTGGGCGGCCAACAGGTGGGCAAGCGCGTGGATTTCTTCCAGTCGCGTCAACGCATCTTCCGGGCTACCGCTGGCGTCATCGTCATCGCGATGGCTGGTGCCCTGGCACTGGGTGCACCGGCCTGGATTCAACAAAAGCTTCCTAACTGGACTGGCGATGCCGAAAAGACGGTCACCGCGCAACTGGCACAACAAAATGAGGGCTCAGATTCACTAGAAGATTGCCGCGGCAACGGCGAGCTGGGCAATTGCGGCACCGTTCCAGAGCTGGTGGGTCTGGAGAACTGGATGAACACGGACAGCCCCGTCGACCCGCGTACCTCTGGTGATGTCACGTTGATCGATTTCTGGGCTTATGCCTGCATTAACTGCCAGCGAGCAAACACCCACATCACTAAACTTTATGATCACTACCGCGACTATGGTTTCACCGTCATCGGTGTGCACTCCCCGGAATATGCCTTCGAGCGGGAAACCGCGAATGTGCGCCAGGCGGTTTCCGAGCAAAACATCAACTACCCCGTCGCCCAAGACAATTCTTTCGCGACCTGGAAGGCCTTCAACAACCATTATTGGCCAGCGCATTATCTTGTCGACGCTGAGGGCACCGTACGGGAAATCCACGAAGGTGAGGGTGCCTACGCCCGCACTGAGCAGCTCGTGCGCGAATTGCTACAGAAGCGTGATCCGTCGGTGGAGCTTCCTGCCCCACTGGAAGATTCCGACGACGAAACCACCCAGCAACGCAACCCAGAGACCTATTTGGGCAGCCAGCGTGCCCGTTACTACGCCAACTCGGCCTACAAGTCCGGCACCTTGTCTGGACCAGAACCGGAGATCGGTCAATACACCTTGGAAGGCGACTGGACCATCGACCGAGAAAACATTACGGCAGGTGACAACGCCAAGATCCGACTGAATTACCGCGCAGCTTTGGTGCAGGCAGTGGTGTCTGGCACGGGCACCATCAAGGCCAACGGGAAAGAGTTCACTGTTACCGACGACGGAACAGTAAATCTTCTGGAATCCGACCAAGCACAAGCAGGAATCCTGGAGGTCGAGGTCTCGCCCGGTTTGAGCTTGTATTCGTTTACTTTTGGATAGTTTGGCGACACACGAACACTTGTTCGCCACCGTTTCCCCACTTCAGCGCATAAATTCATAAACTTCATAAAGTTCATAAGAATTCATAAGCGCATGGGTTACCCACCCCAGCGGCTAGTGGCTGCACCGATGACGGACAACGCCACCATCGCCGCAGAAGCCGTGCGCAACACCTGTGGCCCCAGAACCACTGGCTGCGCACCGGCGCTGCGCAGTAGTGCTACTTCGTCATCGCCGATGCCGCCTTCTGGCCCGACGATAAGAAACACCGTCCCGGAAAACTCTGGAGCCAGCTGGGCTAGCGGCTGGCTGGCTTCCTCGTGCAAAACGACGGCGGTGTGTCCGTCGATCAGCTGCGCGAGCTGCGCGGTGCTCACCGGCTCCCAGACTTCCGGCACTGTCACCCGGCGCGATTGTTTCGCCGCCGCAGCCGCCGCGGACTGCCATTTCTGCACGCCTTTGCTGCGTTTGGCGCCCTGCCACTTCGCAATACAGCGGGCGGCTTGCCACGGGATGATCTCGTCGGCTCCGGCTTGCGTCGCCAAGTCCACGGCTAGCTCACTGCGCTCGGCCTTCGGTAATGCTTGTACGACGATGACGTAGGGTTCCGGGCGCTCACATTCGCCAGCGTTCAGTACCACCCCAGTCAGGTGATCTTTGCCGACGGTTTCGGTGACTTCAATTTCGGCCCAGCGGCCCGCACCATCAATGAGCTGTATACGCTCACCAGGCCCGATACGCTTGACCGTGACGGCGTGGCGGGCCTCCGGCCCAGTGAGCTCCGTGGCTTCACCGACCTGTGGCAACGGCGCGGAAGCAAAAAATACCGGGAGTGACATGGCAAAAACCTTGTGCGCTAGAAGCCGAACTTAAAATCCGAAGCGTCCACGCAACCGGCTGAACAATCCGTCCGAATGGCCGTCGGCTTCGGAATTCACACGCGAAGATTCCTCGCGCTTGTCGCGGACTTCCTCCAGCAACTGGCGGGTCTTTTTGTCCAGGTCCGTCGGCACGGCGACGTCAACATGGGCAATCATCTTGCCTTGCCCGTCGGTGCGCACGCGCGGCATGCCCTTGCCTTCCTTCACGATCTGCCCGCCCGGCTGAGTTCCGGCTGCGATCTCAAATTCGATCGCTTCACCGTCCAGGCCTTCCACATTGCAGGTGGTGCCCAACGCAGCATCGACCATCGGCACGGTGATGGACAGGTGCAGCGTATCGGCATCGCGGGTGAAGATATCGTGCTTTTTCACCCGGACTTCCACATACAAGTCACCAGCGGGGCCACCGCCGTGGCCCACTTCACCCTGGCTTGCCATACGGATGCGCATGCCGTCGTCGATGCCCTTCGGAATATTGATGGTCAGATCACGGCGCTTCTTCACGCGGCCATCACCGCCGCAGTGATTGCACGGATCCTTGATAACTTCACCAAAGCCCTGGCAATTGTGGCAGGCACGCGTGGTCATCACATTGCCTAAGAAGCTGCGTTGCATCTCCTGAATCTCACCAGCACCATTACATACCTCGCAGGTCACTGGCTTCTCACCATCAGCCGAGCCGGAACCGGTGCACCGATCACACAACACCGCGGTGTCCACGGTGACTTGTTTTTTCATGCCGGTATAAGCCTGGTTGAGCGTGATCGAGGTACGCAGCAGCGCGTCGTTACCCGGCTGCACACGCGACCGCGGGCCACGGGAACCGCCCCCGGCACCGCCGCCAAAGAAGGCTTCAAAGATATCGCCAAAGCCGCCGGCGCCGCCGAAGCCACCACCACCCCCGGCTCCGCCTCCTTGCTCCATGGGGTCGCCACCCATGTCGACGATCTTGCGCTTCTTTGGATCCATCAAGACGTCGTGAGCGTCGGTCGCTTCGGAAAACTTCGAGGCGGCCTCATCGGACGGGTTCACATCCGGGTGATATTTACGGGCGAGTTTGCGGTACGCCTTTTTAATCTCCGCCTCGCTGGCGTCTTTGGATACTCCCAAAATTCCGTAATAGTCACGAGCCACTGTTGTATCGATTCCTTCGGGTCAGTTGGTTTATAGGGTTTTCTGTTTTGTCGCTGCACCTGCTTCTCGCTGCGCCTGCAACTGCACATACACATGCACATGCACATGCACATGCATCTTTGTGCATTAATCGATCTACCAGCCTACAGGCTAATTCGTGCCTGCCAGAATCTGGCTGACATACCGTGCAACAGCACGAACCGAAGAAATTGTTCCCGAATAATCCATAAATGTGGGCCCCACCACACCAAGCCCACCGAGTGTGGCGGATTCATTGCCATAACCAGCGGTAACGATCGACGCCTGCTGCAATTCTTCGTCCTCGTTCTCCTGGCCAATCAGCACATCGACGTTCCCCAGCTGTGGCACGTTCGCTAACAGCTTAAACATCACCACTTGTTCTTCTAGCGCATCAATGATTTGCGGCAGCCCCTGCGGGAAATCCCTACCGCCCCGAGTCAGGTTCGACGCACCCGCCATCAGCAAACGATCGTTGGGCTGATCCACCAAAGTTTCTATCAACACCGTGGCCACGCGGATCATGTGGTGGCGCAAATCCGCCGGGGAATGCTCCAACAAATCAGCCACCCGGTTTGCCGCCTGCCCTACCGGCACCCGTGCCAGCGCACGGTTCAAAAGTTGCCGTAATTCGTGTACTTCAGCCTCCCCGATCGGGGCATCCAACTCCACGTTGCGCTGGTCAACCCGGCCAGTATCCGTAATCAACACCAACAACAAGCGCATCGGCGTCAGATCCACAACCTCCACGTGCTTGACGTGCGAAACATTCAGCGTCGGCAACTGCACCACCGCCGCTTGCCGGGTCAGCTGCGCCAACAACCGCACCGAGCGCCGCAGCACATCTTCCAGGTCAACACCGTCTTCGAGGAAGCTACGAATCGCGCGCTTTTCCGCCTCCGACATCGGCTTGACCTCACCCAAACCATCGACGAAGCGTCGGTAGCCTTTCTCGGTGGGCACTCTTCCCGACGACGCATGCTGCTGGGCAATAAAGCCCTCCGATTCCAACACGGCCATGTCATTACGGATTGTTGCCGAAGAAACCCCCAGTTGATGTCGATCCACCAATGCTTTGGATCCCACAGGCTCCTGGGACGCGATGTAATCCGTGACGATCGCACGCAGAACTTCCGCCCGGCGCGTTTCTGTCGTACCA
This sequence comes from Corynebacterium sp. EPI-003-04-2554_SCH2473622, assembly GCF_001665955.1. Taxonomy (NCBI): domain Bacteria; kingdom Bacillati; phylum Actinomycetota; class Actinomycetes; order Mycobacteriales; family Corynebacteriaceae; genus Corynebacterium; species Corynebacterium sp. EPI-003-04-2554_SCH2473622. The sequence goes on from NZ_LZMN01000007.1 coordinate 28,635, forward strand.
GCCATCAAGACCTCGCTTCCCCATCCGCTGTAGTGTCATCTTCGGCGACCAAAATATCCGTGATGATTCCGTCGGCAAGCAACCTACCAGCATCCGTCAACGCTAAACGCCCTGGCTGCGGGAATTGCAGCAAGCCACGGTCCACAAAATTCTGGACGACGCCTGCAGCTCCAGCGCCAACCGCCGAATAGTCAATGCCTTCACGCAAACGCAAACCCAGCATCAACAGCTCCGTATGACGATCAGCCGGGGTTAGGTCTTCTACCTGACTGATCGGCAACTCGCCGTCGGCAAGCACCGCGGAATAGCGGTTCGGGTGCTTCACATTGGAAAAACGCTGCATACCCAAGTGTGAGTGCGCACCCGGGCCTGCACCCCACCAGTCGCCGTCGCGCCAATAAATCAAATTGTGCTGACACTCGCCGCCAGGTCGCGCCCAGTTCGACACCTCGTACCACTCCAAGCCGGCCTCGGCCAGGCGCTGCGCAATCATCTCGTAGCGAGTAGCCATCACGTCTTCTTGGGGGGACGGGATCTCACCTCGACGAACTTTACGGGCCATCGCAGTACCGTCTTCCACGATCAACGAATAAGCCGAAACGTGATCCACATCGGCCTCGATCACCCGATCCAAGGTGCGGGCAACATCATCATCCGTTTCCGTGGGCGTCGCATAAATCATGTCCAGGTTGACATGCTCAAAACCAGCCTGCCGCGCCTCACGAGCCGCCGCAAAGGCACGGCCCGGGGTATGAGCACGCTCGAGCACTTGCAAAACCTCATGGGAAGCAGACTGCATACCCAAGGAAATGCGCGTATAACCAGCCTCGCGCAGCCCGGCGAAAAACTCGGGCGAGGTCGATTCCGGGTTGGATTCCGTGATGACCTCGGCGCCGTCGACAAGACCAAAAGTGTTGCGCACCGTCGTCAAGATTCGGCTCAACCCATCGGCGCCCAACAGCGACGGAGTCCCGCCTCCAATAAAAACTGTGTCCGCACGGCGATTAACGCGCTGGGCGGCCAGGTCTAGCTCGACATCCAACGCATCCAAATAACCTTCTGGGTTTGCACCGCCCGCTTCACGCGGGGTGTAGGTGTTGAAATCGCAATAGCCACAGCGCGTAGCACAAAACGGGACGTGGATGTACAAGCCGAATGGTGCAGAAGACTCACAGGTGAGTTGAGTGGACAACTGACTAGACAGCTGACGGGCCGAGGCAATAGGTAACGAACTAGGCGGCGAACTGGGCGACTGCGAATGCATAGCACCAGCCTAATAGTTGTTTGCGCTGCCAACCAAGGTGTACGCTGGTCGTATTTATTGGACTGATTGCCACACGCAGAAAGGATGATGGTGGAGCCTCCGAGTCGAAGTATCGACGTCCCGCACGAACAATTATCTAAACCAGCTAAATCCCAGGTGGTGGGATCATGCTAAGTGCGGTGTTCTTCCTCATTCTTGGCTTAGCGGTGATTTTTCTCATCATCGTGGCCAATGGCTATTTTGTGGCCCAAGAGTTTTCTTTCATGTCCGTCGACCGCGCACAGTTGCACACCAATGCCGCACGCGGCGACGAAGCCAGTAAAAGAGCGTTGGCGATCACCAATCGCACCTCATTCATGCTATCCGGCGCCCAGCTGGGCATTACCGTCACTGGCTTGCTGGTCGGTTATGTGGCAGAACCGCTAGTTGGTGAATCACTGGGCACCTTGCTGAGCGCCACCGGGCTATCCGTGACCGCGGCCGTGGCCATCAGTACGGTAGCGGCCCTGGCGGTATCCACAATCGTGCAAATGATCTTCGGTGAATTGCTGCCGAAAAACTACACCATCGCCGCCCCCATGGAATCGGCATTGTTCCTGTCGCGGTCGACGGCCTGGTACCTGCGCATCTTCGGGCCACTCATTAAATTTTTTGATTTTTCTTCCAACGCGTTGCTGCGCCTATTGCGTATCGAACCAGTCGCCGATATTGATACTTCTGCAACCACGAAAGAATTCGAGTCCATCGTGGAAAGCTCCCACGATTCCGGTGATATCGACGACGAGACCTTCATGGTGCTCGACCGCCTGCTGGATTTCCCAGACCACGATGTCGAACACGCCATGATCCCACGCTCGCGCGTCGACGTCATCGATCCCGAAACCACCCTCGGCGAGCTGCGCGAGCTCATGGCAATCGCGCACACCCGCTATCCCATCATCGACGATGAACACACCCCGATCGGCGTGGTGCATCTGACGGATATTTTGCTGACCGACAAACCTGATAGCACGTTGGCCACCGAGCTCATGCGCGAATCACTAGTGGTTCCGGAGCTGATGCCACTTCCCGACGTCGTCGTCGAGTTACAGGAAAACGACGAGAAAATGGCCTGTGTGATTGATGAATACGGTGGCTTCGTCGGCATCGTCACCCTGGAAGATCTGGCAGAAGAAATCCTGGGCGACGTCACAGATGAGCACGACGTTGATCTGGAAGAATCTGAAGAGATTACCGAAACCGCCGAAGACCACTGGACCGTTGATGGCGACACCCCACTGGACGAGGTGGAACGCGCTATCGGGCACGACCTACCGGAAGGCGATTACGAGACCGTCGCTGGATTATTGATTGCACAAGTGGGCTCTTTGGTGGAAGAAGGCGAAACTCACACCATTGAGTTGGATGCAGAGCCCGAGGACTGGGTGGATGCAGATGCCGCACCGAACCGCCAATTGATCATCACCGTGGACGAGGTGGAGCGGCACGTGCCGTCGAGTTTGTCACTGGAATTGGTTGAAGAATTCGAGGGCGAAGAAGGCGAAGGCGGTCGCAGCGCCCGTGCGAACAAGGATGCGGTGGACACAGATCTTGCAACTAACAATCGTCGACAAGCTGAGAGGGGCTAGGGAATGCAGGAATGGTACATTGCTGGCCCGCTGAGCCTGGCGATCGTCGTGCTGTCTGGGTTCTTCGTCATCATTGAGTTTTCTTTGATGGGCGCGCGACGGCACCGCCTGGAGGATACCGCGGAAACCTCGGCAGCCTCGCGCGCGGCGTTGCGGAGTTTGAATGAGCTGACCATCATGTTGGCTGGCGCGCAACTGGGTATTACTGCGGCGACGTTTGCGTTGGGTGCCATCACCAAACCGTGGATGCATCATTTGCTGATGCCCGGGTTTGCGGCTGTCGGGATTTCCGGCGGCCTGGCAGACACCATCGCGTTTCTGGTGTCTTTGCTGCTGGTGACGTTTTTGCACCTGGTGGTTGGTGAAATGGCGCCGAAGTCGTGGGCAATTGCACACCCGGAGCTTGCTGTACGGGTAATTGCGCTGCCAGCTCGCGGATTCATTTGGATCTTTCGGCCGTTGTTGAAATGGATCAACCTGATCGCGAATAAATTGGTGGCGGCTACGGGTGTGCAGCCGGTCGATCGTGCTGGAGCGCAGGGTTACGACACAGATACCTTGCGCACGTTGGTGCAGCATTCCGGGCAGACAGGCGCGATGGATCAGAAATCCGCGCAGCAAATCAGTGGTGTGATTGAGCTGGAGAACTCCACGGTTTCGGCATTGGCCCGGGCACATGGCGTGGAGATCACTCCCCTGCCGCATGATGCGACGGTGCGTGATGTGCAAGAGGCGAGCCGCTCGATGAATCGTTTGCGCGTGGTGATCTCGGATGCGGAATCTGCCGTGCCCCGGGTGGTACACGTACGGGATACGTTGCTACAGGACCCAGATAGTCCAGCCGCCGATGTCGCCCGCCCGGCCTTGTCGCTGGCTGGTTCCACGAAGGTGCAGCACGCTATCGAGCACATGCGCGCACTCGGCGAGCAAATCGTCGTGGTCGGTCGCGGTAACAACAGCGAGTCGCTGTGGATTCTGAACTGGGACGACATCATGGGCCAGCTGTGGCCAGAGATCACGAAACAGCTGGAGCGCGAGGCTTAGAATTTCGGCTGCCCGCCGCTGACTAGCCCACGCTTGCGGCGCGTAAGCGCGCACGCTTTGCGGCAACCTTGGCGACGATCCGGTCAATGCGGGCGCGCTCTTCCAAAAATTCCGGTGGTTTGCGCCCACGCATGCTGCGGGCAAAAGCAGGGTGCGCAGAAACCGCAGTGGTTTCCCACGCATGCGCCGCCGTCGCAGCCATCCGCCCAACTTTGTTGTATAGGTGCGGCAGGGAGACCGCATCCAAATCGCGGGCTACGGCCTCAGTCTGTTCGAGCACGTATTCCACGAGTTCGCGCAGGAAATCCACGGTGTGCGTGGTGCGCTCATGCAGAGTGTGCACGAGCTCGTTGACCACGACCGGTGGGCCAGACAGTGGGAAAAACGCCTCCAGCAAATCCACCGTCACCGCTTCTGGCTCGCGCAAACGCTTCATACCATCCGCAGCCGCAGAGATACTTCCCGACGCTACCCCGGATACCAATGCCTGCCGCAAACCAATCAGCTCACCGACGACGTCCCGGGAATCACGGCGCGCATCTTCCACGATCTCTGCCAACTCCGCCAAGCAATCCTCGACGAGCTCCGCGTCGTAATCCTCGATCGCTTCGATCACGTGCTCAATGTATTCGGCCACTTCGTCGCCAATGTTGTACACCTCTTGGGTGAGCTCACGATGGCGCAGTTCAGCAGCAATTTTGCGCATTAGGGGGCTGCCTCCTTCTAGACCGTCGCGACCGAATACCCTAATCCCCAACCGCACTCGAAGCTCGGCTCACAACACTGCACAAGGCAGCCCGCAAACCTCGCAACCTGAAGTACTGGTTGAGAGTTTCTCTGCGCTGTAGCCTATTGCAGCAGCGGCGCAAAAACGGTTCGACTCGCCGGAAAAAACTCAGCAGATTATAAGCTTGCCGACGGCTGCGGGAGACTGGCTTCGAAAGGGGCTGGTGGCAGGCTTTCACTAGGCCGAAATACGCAACCCGCGATTCCGAGTTTTACCGCGAATACAGTTTGTCCAGAACCTCCGAATAGCGCTGGACAACCACGTTGCGCTTCACTTTCATCGTCGGAGTCAACTCGCCGGATTCCTCGGTGAAGTCGTCGTCAAGAATGTAGAACTTTTTGATCGCTTCTGCGTGTGAAACCGTGGCGTTCACCGCATTAATGGCGTCCTGGATCTCTGCACGCAGTGAAGCATCGTGCGCTACGTCCGCCACGCTGCGGGAGGCATCAATATTGTGCTGCGATTTCCAACGCCCCAGTGCTTCTTCATCCAAGGTCACCAGCACCGCGACAAACGGCTTACCATCCCCGACGACGAGCGCCTGCGAAATCAGCGGATGGGAACGCAAGCCGTCTTCCATTCCACCCGGCGCGACATTTTTTCCGCCGGCAGTCACGATCAAGTCTTTCTTCCTACCGACGATTTTTACGTGCCCGGAAGGCAGAATCTCACCCAGGTCACCGGTGCAGTACCACTGGCCGTCGAAGGCTTCGTCGGTAGCTTCCGCGTTGCGCCAGTAGCCCGCGAAGACTAAGTCTCCGGCCAACTGCAGCTCACCATCTGGTGCAATACGCACACGGGTTCCCCCTAGCGGAGGGCCCACGGTGCCGATCTTTTGCTCTTCAAAATCCACTGTCGCTGCGGCGGCAGTTTCTGTCAGACCGTAGCCTTCGTACACCGGCACTCCAATTCCGCGGAAGAAGTGCATCAATTCCGGGCTCATTGCTGAGCCGCCAGAAATACAGTAATCAACTTCGCCGCCCATACCAGCGCGGATCTTAGACAACACCAATTTATCCAGGGCTTTGTGGGCGGCGCGCAGCGCCAGCGATGGACCTTTTTCTGTATCCAACGCACGAGAATAAGCAATTGCAGTCGCTTCCGCCCGGTCAAACAATGCTCCCTGGATAGCACCAGAATCATGTGCTTTCGCCCGCGCACCATTACGAACTTTTTCAAATACCCGTGGCACGCCCAGGATCAGGTTTGGTTTGGACCGCTGAAATTCCGTCGCTAAGGTCGCAAAATCTGGCCAAAAATTCTGCGTCGACCCGCTAATCATCGCAGCTGCGGACACTGAAAACGCCAGCACGTGAGCGAGCGGCAAGAATGTCAACACGTGTTTGCCGGGGCGCGCGATCCCACCAATCGGATTGCTAAGCAGCCCTAGAATCTGCGCATTCCAGTTGCGGTGGGTCAACATGCAACCTTTTGGCCGCCCCGTGGTACCCGAGGTGTAGACCAGTGAAGCCACATCATCCGTCGCTGTCGCAGCTATGCGCTTGTCGACTACGTCATCATCGATAGTCTTGCCCGCCGCTTGCAACACATCGACTGCGCCGTCGTTGATTTCGAAAAACGAGCGCATCTGCGACGTGGAATCTTTCACACGCGGCTCGCCGTCGTCGGCAAGCTGCAACATGCGCAGGATCTCGGTGTGCTCCTGGGTCTCGCCAATACCTAGCACAGCGCCAGAGTTCTCGATGATCCACTGGACCTGCGACAGAGAAGACGAAGGATACACCGGCACGACCACACCACCGGCGGCCCAGATGGCGTAATTGATGAGCATCCATTCGTAGCGAGTATTGGCCATCAGCGCCACGCGATCGCCTTGTTCCACCCCGGCGTCGATTAGTCCTTTGGCCACCGCGTAGACCTCATCGAGGAATTCCTGGCGCGACACCGAAACCCAAGTGTGGTTTTTCGGACGGCTGAAAATCTCCGCTTTCGGCTGGGCTTTCACCGCATCGATGGTCAGGGTCAATAATGTCTGGCCTGGTTCAATGGTGTATTTCGCGGGGCTGAAGGCTTCTCGCACAGTTCTCCTAGGTGGTTACGCGCCGTTCCACTTACTCTCAGGGCAACTGTACTCCCCACCCCGCGTTGCCTCGAAGTCGGACGTGCTAGTGCGGGCCGACACCCGCATACCGGGCGTTCGCACTGAAACTCGTAGTTAAAAACGCCCGTAGTTAAAAACAACTTAAATACGACTGAACAAATACACCAGGACAATCAGTACCAGCAAGGTAATAAGTGCAAAACGCACACGAGAACGCGGGTACTTCTTCTGCTTCGCCATGCCACTAGCCTAACCTGTCACTGCTTAATCCGTCACCTGGCAGCCGACTGGCTGTCCTGTGCTTTCGCTGCTGGTTTACCACGTGCGCTGCCCCGCAATGACAGCCAGGCAGCTACCACAAAGTTCAAACCGCGCACGATTACCGTCGCCAAGACCGCCGCCACGATTCCTGCGACCACCACGACAATCGGCATCTGCAACCACGGCGATAGCGATACCAGCAGCTGCGTTATTCCTGCTAGCGTCCCCTCAGCTAGCGATGTGCTGGCTATCAGTGCATCGTCCATTGCACTTATTCTAGACATAGGGCCCCACACGGTGGAAGGACGGAGGTCCTGGCGGCTCCGAAAACATCTGGGTGGTTAACCTCGCACCAAGGTGGACATCCAGTCGGTGTTTGTTTGAATGCGGATATGTTACCTGGTCCCAAGGACAAGCCGTATATGATTCGGAAACTCCCGACTCAGATTTCCTTGTGGAACATGGTGGATACTACATAGTTCCACCTCCGACAGCGTGCGAAAGAGAGAATCGGGAAAAACAAGAAATCTCCCTGTTGATGCACCGAGGGTGTCGGAAGCTTTGTGTATGAGGTTTAATCCTCAATCACAAAGAAGAGTGCGCAACAACGACTGCCTAAGTCCCCGAAGAAACATGGTGACGCTGAGCGCGTCGCCGATATCAGCCGCCGACTGATGGAGAACCCAGAAACCGCCAAGCTGATCCAGCAGCTAGGTCAATCAACCACCGACGCCAACGAGCTAGTACGTGGCTTGCTGCAGGCCACGATTAACAGTGGGCTCAGCGCGGAAATGGATGCACACCTAGGCTACGCCAATAGCGACCGGGCTGCTAAGGAAACTGCCGGCCAAGCCAACAGCCGTAACGGCTCCTATCCCAAAACCGTGGACTCGGCATACGGACCAGTTGATATCAGTGTCCCTTGAGATCGAGCAGGCACCTATATGCCGCGCATGGTTCCCAAGAGCAGCCGCAAACTTACCGACCTCGATGACATGATCATTAGTTTGTATGCGGGCGCAATGACCGTGCGTGACGTCGAACATCATCTAGCTACCACCATCGGCGTGAACGTGTCGCCAGATACCATGAGCGCGGTCACCGATGCGGTCTGAGAGGAAGTCACCGCGTGGCAGACTAAGCAACTCGACGAGTTCTATCCAGTCATCTTCCTTGATGCCCTACGTGTAAAAATCCGTGACAACGAACGCGTCGTCAACAAGGCGGTCTACATGGCTGTCGGTGTGGACATGGAAGGCATCAAGCACATCTTGGGCTTGTGGGTAGCTACCAATGAAGGTGCAGCATTCTGGTCGCAAGTGTGCGCAGAAATCGCCAACCGCGGGGTCAACAATGTCTTTATTATCTACTGTGACGCACTGAAAGGCTTTCCCGAAGCAATCCAGGCAACCTGGCCGGACTCCATGATCCACACCCAACATGGTGCATCTGATTCGTGCCGCTAACAGGTGGGTAGCCTACGGCAACCGGAAAGAGGTCTCGAAGCATCTACGAGGCATCTATACCGCTCGTCAACGAGGATGAAGCTCGAAGTGCACTCGATGAGTTTGAGGCCAGCGAGCTTGGCCAGAAGTATCCGTAATCAGTGAACGTCTGACGCGACGGGTGGGACAAATTCATTGCGTTCCTGCAGTTCCCGCCAGCGGCAAGGAAGGTTATCTACACCACGAATTCCACCGAATCGATGAACAGTAAGCTGCGGAAAGCAACGCGAAACCGAGTTCAGTTCCCGTCGGATTCAGCGGCAGTGAAGACGCTGTGGTTAATGATCTGTAACATCGAGGACCGTCGTGCTGCCCGCCGCACTAAAGAAAGTGCCAAGGTGTCTGCTTCAGCCAGGCAACTTGTCGAAGGCAGCAAAACCAGCAACTGGAAGCAGGCAATCAATCAGCTATCCGTGGCCTACCCCGACAGGTTCACCGCATACTTGTAAATCAGTCCTCGTACACAAACGGACTGACGCCCTTGCTTGGCTCGAACTTGAGATGATGCACACGGGGGTAATAGATAAATATTGCCCCGTGTGCATTCTATGAGGTGGCTGTGGGAAATTCTCCACCTACCTTAAGTCGGCTAGGGTCTGAGTTATCTAGCTCTAACATTCGCAAGGCTGGGTGATGAAGGAATGTTAGATGCTTGGCATCTGGGGACGCTTTTATGGTTGAACCAATGGTTGCGAGCGCGAATATCATCGCTTCCATTGGGTCACTGCCGACGCAACGAAGTGAATCTGCTGGGACATCTAAGCCGTCAATTTTCCAGTTGCATACCCATTCACTACCGTCCTGAACGGGTGGCGACATACTGATTGTAACTGCCGCTTCACCTTTGCATTCCAGCGTACGAATAACCTGCATCACTCGATGCAGGTTCGGTAGGTGGCGATAGCCACAGCCGTTGTGGACTTGAGTGCGGTAGACATGTGTTCCCCTTTTCTGTGGTTCATGTCTCTTGGAGTCGATGGTGCGGCAAGGCATCCTTGCCTGTCTAGTGGAGTGATTTTCGGGGGTGGTGCGTGACAGGTACATTTCTCGGGGTTCGAGTCCTCGCACGCACGCTGGGGTGTTAAGCGTGAAGGGCGCTGCGCGCCAAGGTCCGCCCATGACGGCCCGTACCAACTCTGGGCTGAAGCGACACCTGCACCCCTCAATCATGAAGGCCCCCAGCCTGTGGCAGCAGACCGGGGTTGGAAGCTCTTTGGAACGAGAACTAGCCATGAGTGTATCAAAGCCGGGTGCGGAGACGTACACGGTGATGGAAGTGGCGAAAATGCTGGGCATTAGCAAGTCCACTATTTACGAGCTCTTCGTGTTTTGGAGTGCATTGATCCGAGTGTGCAGCTGCCCGGAGTGAATCAAGCACCGCACGATGTAGTGCTCGAGGTTGCACAACCCCAGGGCGGTTCCGCCGTAGATGCTCGAACCGGCCATTGATGGCCTCGACCGGTTCATCTGGACGCTGCGATGCCTCAAGTAAGCCTGCACATCCTCGCGCCGACGCCGCAACGCCCGAGCCCAGCTGTGCCAGCTCCTCCAGACCTTTTCGGCACGCCCTTTTATACAGGGTGTTGATGATCCGTTCCATCAACTTCTTGCCCTCCGTTTTCCTCGGGTGCCCATAAGGCCTGGATCATGTCCTGATAGAACATCCACGTGATCTTGAGTGCTACGTATTCGTCATCGGTGGCTCACAACAAGGCCCAGCTGTCTGTTGTGCCGCTCGGTGAGGTAGTTCCTCCTGGGGCAGCAGGACCCGCCGGTGCGTGTACAGCGGATCGTTCCTTTTGCGTCCACGCCGCCTCGGTGGTCTCACGTTGGAGTCTTTGCCGGCAGCCAGTTGAGCTTGCCCGCGGCTAGATCCACGACGTGGAACGGATCCATCACCGTGAAGTGCCCTAGGTTTTGTTCCGTTTGAATAGATAGGAAAATCTTCGAACATGCCAAGGAAAAATTGACCAGGATGCCAAAGACCGTGTGGTCCGTCTCGCAGAAGACCGCATCTTGGCAGAAAACATCTCAATGCACGCCACGTGCTAGGCAGTAGCTTTAAAGCTGGGAGTTTCATGACACACGGCCCGTCACTGGACTTAAACCTGCCCGCTGTGCGGGAAACATCCAGAATCTGTGCCTGAAGAATTCAGCCGCTGAGAACGCGAGGCTACCGTCGTGAAAATCACAAGCTACGCGACACCAACGAGCTGTTAAAGGCTGCCATTAGACCCTCGCCAGCATTAGGGCTTCACCAAGCAGCTGGCATAAATCTGTAATTTTTCAACACAATATGTGCTCCATCTGACATACTTGAATAAACTGAGATACAGATAACAAACAGACATGAGGGATCACATGTTAAAACGGCATCTTTTCACAACGCTCACGGCGCTCCTAGCGCTTATCGGGTCTGCAACAACGACAAATATCGCTTATGCGGATCCTTCAGTCCCAGCTAGCCAAGACCCAGAGACCGTCACCCTTGCCAGTGATCTTCCCCCGCTTTCGGTCGACGGAGTAGGCGGCTATTCAGAAGAAGAAGTTGAAGAAATGCAAGAGTTTTTTCGCACAGTCGAGCAAAATATTGATGAGACAACTGCACAAGAAACTTTGACTCCAGGTGAAATGTGGTCTGATTCCATTGAATTACCCGATGCAGTAGATAAGGAAGATGCAGACCAAGCGGAATTAATGATCGCAGAAGAACAAGAATCCGGTGTAGCTAGTCGCTGGCAATCACGAGCCCCACGGTGCAGGATATTTTGGCCATCACCCCACCGCGTGTGCGGTGCCATATTACAGGCTTATGAACAACTCGGCGGAATGACAAGTTGGCTACTGTTCCCTATTGAAGCTGAGTCGATAAACCCTGATCTTCAGGGGTACCGGCAACGTTTTGCAAATGGTTTCATATACTGGCACCCCAACACTGGGGCACACCCTGTGAGCACCCATGCCTCATTAATCTGGAGCAACCTCGGCTGGGAAACTGGAATGCTAGGTTATCCTACTTCTTCAGAGATTCTCCGGACCGAAGGATTAGCAATTTCTCAACGTTTCCAGCATGGGGCTGCATTACTCACTCTGGCCGGAGCATCTGCCATGTTCAACGATGCCTTCAGAACTTGGGAGCTCCAAGGCGCCGAACGAGGCCCACTTGGCTACCCACTCGGCTTACCCAACGAAACCATTTACCCTGAAGGGCGGACACAGGTTTTCACTGGAGGAATCACCATTTCCGACCAACACCGTGATGCCCTACCTGTTTATGGTGAAGTTTTCGACCAATGGATCACGGATTTTGAGAACGATAAATTGATCGGCCTCCCCACTCAAGCACCACAAAAAACCGCACGCAATAGGGTTAGCCAGGTGTTTGAGCACCAAACCCTAAACGGAAAAAGTTTTGGTAACTTAGCGAGTGATGTCATGTCTCACGTTTTCCTGCCTTTCAAAACTCAGGAAGCAGCCGATGAATTCTTTGAATTCGCTTATAGTGCACTCAATCAAGTTGAACAATTGCGGGATGAATTCCTACCACGCAATACCCGCAATGATCGTGATCAACCGCGACGGCGACAACTCCTCGGCGAGATAGCGAACCTTATGGGTGGATATCTTTTCGGCGGACGTTGCACTGTAAGGATGGACAATATACATAAACGTTCACCGCAGAGCGGACCAGACTGGAAAATCGGTTGGAAGCCCCAAACCACATGCACAACAGACAGAGCAATCACGGTCACACACACTAATACACTCAAGTATTTAGGAGACAGTGAAGAACTCTGGCTGCAAGTCCCGCTGGACAGCGGACGCGTAGCCAGCGGTGCCGCAATCAAATTCCAACAAAAGGATATTGAATATCGTTGTATAAGAGAAGGTAAAATTACATATAAAGGCATTACCAAGGTAGTAATAAAACAAGCCTATGGTGACCCACTTCATGCGGTAGCTGAAACTGCGAAAGCCCACAAAACCAAATGTATAGGAAGAAAGTAATTTCCATGTCTACTTCTGCAAATTACCCAGATTTTCGCACCACGAAAGATATTCAGGCTTACGAGAGCAAATTTCTGGATCAGAGCGAACGGATTTGCGTCGTGGATTTAGCTCCGCGATGGACATCCAGTCGGTGCATGTTCGAATGCGGCTATACCACACGTGCCCAAGGTCACGCACTGCTCGATGAGGAAACCCCTGATTCGGATTTCCTCATCGAGCTAGGCGAATACATCATGATAATTGCGCCTCCAACAGCTTGTGAGAAGCAAAACAGGGAAAAACAAGAAATCTCTTTATTGTTACGCGCAGGGGCTCTGGGCAAACAAATACAGGAAGAACGGATTGATTACTTTCTGGAACGATTCAACCAATACTTACAGAACATAACCACCCTCGACGAACTAAACGAGAAAGTTGATAATCGGTCAGATGAAGATTTCGACCTATTTTCGTTAGCGCCTTATGCTGCATCTTTCGATGAGGATTATATTAGGCATCTATTGCGGTGCTATAAACGTGGAATAATTTCTCCACGAGAGACCTCTTATCACCAAGATCTTGAAGGCAACATTACTCAGCATTATTCTCCTCAATATACTGTGCGCAGTAGAGATATGTTTTACATCAAAGTAAAGCTCCCCTGGAAATCTGACTTCTTGCAGAATAATTTTCCTTATTCCCCAATCATTTTCCCGGAGAAGAAAGCCATCCAGGACGATCCCTCCCACATCGCTAACGATCCTAACTGGATAAAGCTAGTGTCTTAGTTTATGACATCACAACCACACGTCGTTACTCCCACTGGCATGATCACCGGGGCCTGGAGCAACAACCACACGGTGCGGCGCTTTTATTCCATTCCGTATGCAAATTTCTCCGGGGAATTTGACGACGCCGAACTGCGCACTGCCAACGGCGATGTGGATGCCAGCACACCCTCCCCAGATGCTGTGGCATTGACGGTCGCAACCCCGGCCGATGCCCACGATCACGACGATCTTCCGGTCATCGTGTTTATCCACGGTGGATCATTCGAAACTGGTTCGCACGATGACCCGCGCCACGATGCCACCGCCAACGTGCAGGCTGGCTGCGTGCAGGTCAATATTGGTTACCGTAAGAAATTACCTGGATTTGCACGCTTCAATAACGATGCCCCCGGTCATTACCGCGGGGTACACGACTGTCTACTGGCCCTAGAATGGATTCAGCGCAATATTGAATCTTTTGGCGGTGATCCCACAAACGTTACCCTGGCCGGACAATCCGCTGGGGCCAATTTAGTGCTGTGGCTCTGCCGCCCAGATCATTATCGGGGTGGGTTCCGCCGGGCAATTGCTATGTCGCCGGCCTCACCGCGTGAACCAATCGAAGCCCGCACTTCTACCCTGCGTATGGCCATGCAAGTCCCGCTGACTCGCCGCCGTTTGGCCGAACTGCCGCAGAAAAAACTCGACCGCGGCTACCAGCGCTTCAAATACCTACACATTAATGATGTCGCACTGGGCCCGGACTTGCGCGAATTAGGCGAGCTTGCCGACGTCCCACTGTGGGTATCTACCACCCACGATGAATTTCACCACCACCCGCTGGCGGCCACCGACAGCAAGCCGTGGGTGCGCAGTGTGCCAGGCTCCAAAGCACTGTTTAAAAAGACCGCACGGGATCTGCAACTTTCCCGTAATTTTGACGCGTGGATGGAAGGTGTGCTCGCGCTGGATCCTTACCGCCCAATGGGCCGGTTGCTCACGGATGCTCTCATTGGACGCTGGGCGGCCAGCGCGATCACCAAAGCCACCGGGCCAGTCTGGTTGTCCGAGTACTACCGCAGCACCGCGGGTGCCGTGCAGCATTCTTCTGATATCGCGTACTTATTTGGTGTCAGTGACGGCGACAATGACAGCGCCAGTGAACATGCCGGGCGCAGGCGACTACACGAGGCTTTATTGTCGTTCGCCCGCACCGGTAACCCCGGCTTTGACAGCTATTCGGCCACAGGGCGCACCTGGCGGCTGGATTTCGGCACTGGACAAGCCACCATGTTAGAATCCCGAATCCCACGGTTGGCCGAATACTTCCCTACGGAATCCCGGGGGCAGTAAGGCTAGAACGGAACAACCCCGGCGCGCCAGGCACTAGATGCTGGACTCCCGCCACCAGGCACCAGCCACTAGTTGCTCAGGTTTCCTTCATACACCACGTTGCCAATGGTCAGGCGCGCGTCCCACAGCGCGCCAGGGGTGGTGTCGAAGACATACTGCAAGTTCGTCGTGGCGCCAACGCCCAGCGGCAGATCCAACCCGCCGAGCGCCTCGCCATCCTCTGGGTTGGATTGCAATAAATCCACCTTGCTGTAATTTCCACCGCCATTGCCGGTTTCCAGGGTCGGCTCGTCAAACGCATCCGGCGGCAGGGTCACATCATTGTCGTTGCGCACAGCGATGGTCACCACCGTGCCACCATTTGAGGCCGACACCGCGCCCTGGTAAGTGAAGCTCACCCCGTAGCCTGGGTCTTCTACCTGGGCATTGACGTTGTCGGGTCTGATCGGATCGACATCTTTGGATTTGTAATCCGGTTCCTCAGTTTCTTCCACCTCAATGGTGCTGGCTGGGTCTGCGCTGCTACCACCATTCGGATCCCCACAGGCCGCCAGGCCCAACACCAGGGTGCCAAGGACACCGACGAACCAGGCCCGCGTCGTTGTCTGTGGCTTCGCGATTGGTTTCACCATTGGTTTTCCACTGCCTTTCCACTGCCTCTCAGCACCTGCTAGGTAACTGTGAGGGCCGGAGACCCCGGCGGGGCTCACCGCCCGAGTGTCTTATGTCTTCCTACGTCCCGTCTATGGTAACCGAAAGCTATAACCGGATACCGCAGCACAACAGATCTTGCCCGACAGTGGCACAATGGTAAGTTCTGCACCCTGACTGATCAGTAAACCCTTATGAAAGCGTGAATTTTTCGTGTCTTCCCTTTTCCGCATCATGCGCAGTGCCTCGGCGCTGTGGCCACTGTATTTAGGCGTTATCGTATCCGCAATCGTGGTCGCGGTGGTCTCGATGATCGGGCCGTTTTTGGTCGGCCAGGCCACAGACGTGATCGCCGAGGGGATCCGCGAAGGTGGCGATACCTCCGCAATCTTGACGACGGTGCTCTGGCTGGCCGTCGCGCTGTTTGCCGCCGATGCGGTGCGCGTGCTGGTCGACAACCTCGGTGGTTATTGGGGCGACATGATGTCGGCACGCCTGCGGCAGATCTTGTCGACGCGCTACTACGCGAAGCTGTTGGCATTACCGCAGCGCTTTCACGATAACCAGAACACCGGCGCAATTATCGCCCGGCTGGATCGTTCCATCCACGCGGTCACGCAGTTTATCCAGTATTTCTCGAACAACATGTTCACGATCATCATTCAGTTGTTCGTGATTTTGGGCATCACCATTTTTTATTACTGGCCATTGGCGGTGTTGTTGGCGCTGTTGTTCCCCACGTACCTGTGGCTAACCGCATTGACGTCCAAGCGCTGGCAAAGCTACGAGCACGAGAAAAACGAAGAAATCGATACTGCAAACTCGCGCTTTGCCGAGGCCATCGGCCAGGTGAAAATCACCAAATCTTTCGTTTCTGAGGTACGCGAGCTGGCCAGTTTCGGCAACGGTTACCGTCGTACAGTTTCTATCACTCGCCCACAGTCGCGCTGGTGGCATTCGATGGATATTGCGCGTGGGTTGACCACCGCCGTGCTGTTTTTCGGCATTTACGCCCTGATTTTCTGGCGCACGCTGGAAGGTCATTTCTCACTCGGCCAAATGGTCATGCTCATTCAGCTGATGAACATGGCGAAGACCCCGGTGTTTATGCTGTCGTTTCTGGTCGACGCCGCGCAAAAAGCCATGGCCAATTCGCGGGATTATTTCCGCATCATGGACGAAGAGCTTGACGACAGCGCCAACCCGCAATTGCGCAACACCATCGACGCACCAGACGTACCCGAGGTGGATCCGGCAATCCCGGCACCGCTGCAGCAGCAAAAAACCGAGCCCGGTTTCGAATTCCGCAACGTGAAATTCGCTTATGAAGAAGGCAAACCCGTGCTCAACGATATCTCCATATCGGCACCGCAGGGTAGCAAGATCGCGTTGATCGGCGAATCCGGCGGCGGTAAATCCACCGTGGTGAACTTGCTGCTGGGGTTGTACCAGCCGCAAGCTGGCAGCGTGTCCGTGCTTGGCCACGAGACCGCAGAGTTAAGCCCGGAGAAATTGCGTTCGTCCGTCGGCGTGGTGTTCCAGGAACCATCCCTGTTTTCCGGCACTATCCGCGAGAATATTGCCTACGGTAAACCGGAGGCCAGTGACGAGGAGGTCATCGCGGTGGCGCGTCGGGCCAATGCACACGATTTCATCTCGGAGTTCCCGGATGGCTACGACACCGTGATCGGTGAGCGTGGCCTGCGACTATCCGGTGGGCAAAAGCAACGCGTTGCCGTCGCCCGCGCCATGTTGAAAGATGCCCCGCTGCTCATCCTGGATGAAGCTACCTCCGCACTGGATACCAAAGCAGAACGCAGCGTGCAGGCTGGGTTGGAAGAGCTGATGAAAGACCGAACCACGCTCATTATCGCGCACCGGCTGTCCACCATCGCGGACGTCGATACGATCTTCACCTTAGAAAAAGGCGAGGTGGTTGAGTCAGGTTCGCCGGTGGAATTGGCGCGCAGCGGCGGAATATATGCACAGTTGTTGGAGCTTTCGGAATCTGTTTCTGCGAACCCAGATAAGCAGGTCACAGAGGAACAACGCCAGCATTTTCAGCGCTACGGCATGGTGCACGACAGCACTAACTAAGTGGTGGCAGCGCTTCCCAGCTGAGCTCGTGCGCGACTGTCACTAGGCTGGAATGCATGAACACACACCAGAAACAACAGTTAAACCAGCAAGAAAACCCTCACCTGAATTTCCCGGATCTGGAGCAGCTCCGGGCTCGCGGGACCCGCAAGTGGACGGTCTTTGATGACGACGTGCTGCCATTGTGGGTCGCCGAAAGTGATTTTCCCACCGCCGCCCCGGTGCACCAACGCATTCGGGATGCCGTAGAAGCCGAAACCTTTGGCTATTCGCCCGCACCGCACACCACGCACCTCGCAGAGTCCGTCGCGGATTTTTATGCCGATTATTTTGGTTGGCGGCCGGATCCGCACAATATCGTCTGGTGCGCGGATGTGGTGCGCGGCCTCTTGTTAGGCCTGCAGTATTTCACGCGCGAGGATTCCGCGGTCATCATCCCTACCCCGTCGTACCCGCCGCTGCTGGAGCTGCCGGGTACCGCGGGCCGTGAGAAAATTGAAGTCTCTGCCTATGGAGGGCTAGATCTCGACGAGATTGAGAAAGCTTTCCAGAACGGCGCCGGTGCACTGGTGCTGTCGAACCCCTATAACCCTCTAGGCGAAGTCTTTTCCCGCGAGACCCTGACCCGCTTGGTGGAGCTTGCCGACGCCTACGACGCACGGTTATTGCTCGACGAGATCCATGCACCGCTGGTTTATGACGGCGAGCATGTACCGGCTGCTTCGCTCTCAGAGAAAGCAGCCCGGGTGTGTTTCACCGTCACTGCTGCCTCCAAAGCCTGGAATATCGCCGGGCTGAAATGTGCACAAATCATCTTTTCCAATGATGCGGACCGCGAAAAATGGTCACAGTTAACCGGCGTCGCCAAAGACGGCACCGGCACGTTAGGCATCGTGGCTTCGCAGACCTGTTACCGCGACGCCCGTGGCGAGTTGGACGCGCAGGTGGAGTATCTGCGTGCCACCCGCGATTGGCTTGTGCAGGCTTTGCCGGAGGCTGTCGAAGGATTGCGGGTCTCTGCCACGCACGCTACCTACCTGATGTGGCTAGATTTCCGTAACACCGCGTTAGGCGATCTGGATACCCCAGCGCAATGGTTGCGTCGGCACGCGAAGGTCGGACTGAACGAAGGCACGGACTTCGGTACCGGTGGCGCTGGGCACGCGCGCCTGAACTTCGCAACGTCGCGGGAGATCTTGGAGGAGGCGATCGTTCGCATCAAAACCGCCGTCGACAAGCGGGCTGCTGAATAAAATATGGCAATCTGTTAGTCCCATCACCGCACACTGATTAGGGTCTGTGTACAGTATTCTGAATATTCTTCATCACTACTCACCCGAAAAGTTAAGGTGACACACTATGGCTACAGCTGCTACCCAGGCTCCGCAGGGCTCTTCCCGGGGTTCTGCGAAGTCCGGTCCGGGCATCAGCATCATCATCTTCAGTTCATTGATGCTGTTTTCGATGTTCTTCGGTGCCGGCAACCTGATTTTCCCACCGATGCTAGGCGTACAGTCCGGCGAAAACTTCTGGCCAGCGATCCTCGGATTTGTCGGCTCGGGTGTGATTTTGCCGGTGCTCGCGATTATCGCCATCGCTATTTCCGGTCACAGCGTCCGCGACCTCGCTGCTCGTGGCGGAGCAATCTTCGGCCTGGTCTTTTCGCTGTTGGCCTACCTATCTATCGGTGCGTTCTATGCATTACCTCGTACCGCAGCCGTGTCCTTTGAAACCGCGATCACCCCGATTTTAGGTTTCGAAGGCACTGCTGCGAACTGGGTTTTCTGCCTAATTTTCTTCGGTGTGGCCTTGGCATTGGCCTGGCGCCCAACCACCATCATGGACACCCTGGGTCGTATTTTGACCCCAGCTTTAACAATTTTGCTGGTTATCCTGGTGATCTCTGCGATCACCGGTTTTGATGCGCAAAATCTGACGGCTTCCGAAGAATATTCGGAGTCTGCATTCACCACCGGTCTGCTCGAAGGCTACCTGACGATGGACTCCATCGCCGGTCTGGCTTTCGGCATCGTCATCATTTCCACGCTGCGCACCAGAGGTTTTTCCGAAGGCGGCCAGCTGGTTCGCGGCACGATCACCACGGGTATCATCGCGGGTGCTTTCTTGGCCGTCATTTACATTGGCCTGGGCTATATCGGCCAAATGCTTCCTGGTGCGGCAGACCATGATTCAGGTGCTGCAATTTTGTCTGCTGCTGCGGAATCCGCGCTGGGCACCCCCGGCCAGATCATCTGGGCTTTCATCGTTTTGTTGGCTTGTATGACCACCGCCGTCGGCCTGATCTCGTCAACTTCTGAGTTCTTTTCCACGCTGACCCCACAGATGGGCTACCGCACATGGGCAATCATCTTCACCCTGATCTCCCTGGTACTGGCCGCACAGGGTCTGGATTTCGTGCTGGATATCGCCGTCCCGATCATCATCTTCCTGTACCCGCCAGCAATCACCCTGATTTTCTTGACTCTGATCGAGCCAATCTTCGGCGGCAAGGTTAAGTTCTATTTCACTTTCCGTCTCGGTTTGTGGACCGCAGTTGTATGGTCCGCAATCATGGTGGCTGTTTCCCAAGGCGCCGAGGGTCTGGAGCCGATCATCGGCTGGACACCACTGCACGGAGTGAACTTGGGCTGGCTGTTGCCGGTTATTGTCGCTGTAATCATCGGTGTCATTCTGGATATGTCGAAACCTCACAAAGCCAGCGAGCAAGCTCCTGTGCACCAGGAAGCAGCACACGAAGCCTAAAACTTTGTGCAACATTGCACGGAGCATAAACACGGACTAATTTGGCGGACACTATGTCTAAGCCCGAATCTGCCTCCGCTGCCGCTAGTCCAACCACTACTTCTGGTGATTCCGCGCACAATATTCCCCTGTCCCTGATCGACTTCTGCACGATGTACCCCGGTGAATCCACCGCCGCCACTATGAGGCGTTCGGTGGATTTTGCCCGTTCTGCAGAAAAACTGGGCTTTGCGCGTATTTGGTACGCCGAGCACCACAACATGCCACAGATTGCATCTTCTGTGCCTTCGCTGATTATGGCGCATGTGGGCGCACATACCGAGACCATTCGGCTGGGTGCTGGTGGCGTGATGCTGCCAAACCACGCACCGTATTCCATCGCCGAGCAATACGGAACCCTGGCTGAGATGTACCCTGGCCGGATCGACCTCGGCCTCGGCCGCGCACCGGGCACTGATATGCACACTTTGGGCCGTGCTTTACGACGCGATCCGCGCGCAGCAGAAAACTTCCCGGACGATGTCCGCCAATTGCAGGGCTATTTGGGCGCCCCGGAAGATTCCCCAGTACCCGGAGTCGTCGCGATTCCGGGCCGGAACACCCACGTACCGCTCTATATTTTGGGCTCTTCGTTATTTGGCGCTTCCCTGGCGGCGAAATATGGCCTGCCGTATGCTTTCGCCTCGCATTTTGCGCCGCAGCATTTGGAAAACGCCACGCGCTACTACCGCGAGAACTTCCAGCCTTCCGAGTATCTTGCCGAGCCCTATGTCATCGCTGCAGTTAACGTCGTTGCTGATGAGACGACAGAGCGCGCCCAAGCTCAATTCGAAGAGGTTGCGCGAAAACGCGTGCAGGCGTTCGCTGCCCGGGGCGCAAAAATTACCGATGCCCAGCTCGACGATCTGGTGAACTCACCGCAGGGCCAACAAATTATCTCAATGCTGCATTACACAGCCGTGGGTACTGAAGACGAGGTTCGTGACTATCTGCAGGAGTTCGCTGCCACCGCATCTGCTGACGAGTTGATGGTTTCCTTACAAGGCCCGAGCTACGAGCACACCGCGGCTAGCATGCAACATTTGGCTAATACGTGGAAGCTGTAACTCAGAGTCATCAACTCAGAATCATCTGCAATGTCACAGAAATTCAGCACCGGCAGCTTTCGCTGGTTGTCTGTCTTAGCTAGCACTGCCCTGCTAGTAGCGGGGTGCTCCGCTGGCAGCACCGCCAATTATGCGCGACCCGGAAGCGCGGATGCGATCGTGTTGGCCTCCACCTCTGCAGCACGCGCTCTTGATTTCACCAACGCCGGTGGTTCTGCGGCTCCGAGCGCACTGCTTCCCGACGTATACGAAACCCTGGTACGCATCGATAGCAAAGGCGAAATCGCCCCGTTTTTGGCCACCGATTGGCAGGTTTCAGATGATCGCACCGAGTATGTTTTTCAGCTGCGCCACGACGTAAAGTTTTCGGATGGCACGCCTTTTACTGCCGAAACAGCAGCTTTTAGCATTCACTATGTGCAAAATGAGTGGACGAATGGTTTGAAGTCCGGCATGGATGTCGTCGCTGCGGCCGAAGCCTTGGACCAGCACACTTTGCGCGTGCAGCTAAAGCACCCGGATTCGCAATGGCTGTGGTCAATGGGCACCACTATCGGGGCTATGATGTCGCCTACTGGGGTGGAATCATTAGCCAGCGATCCCGTCGGCACGGGCCCTTTGCTCGTGGAAAGTTTTGCCACAGGGGAGTCAATTCGATTCCGCCCACGGGATGATTATTGGGGCACTCCTGCCAGCTCGTCGGTGGAGATCCGCTATTTTTCCGATGCCATCTCGTCAGTAAACGCTTTACAGTCCGGGCAAGTCGATCTGGTGTGGGCAATGCAGGCTCCCGAGCTATTGGACTCACTCGATAGTGAGATCAACGTCGATATCGGCACTACCAATGGCGAGATCATTTTCTCAATGAATAACAACGCCGTGCCTTTCGACGATCCTCTCGTGCGTCAGGCTGTAGCCTTCGCGATCGACCGGCAAGCCGCCAACGAGGTGGTCTTTTCTGGTCATGCCACCGATACTGCGGGCGCGCCGGTCTCGCCCACGGACCCGTGGTTCACCGATGTGCTTGCCAGAAGCTCCGCTCCTGGCGGTTTTTATCCCTTCGACCCAGACCGTGCGCGAGAATTACTTGCTGCAAGTTCCTATGACGGAGAGCTGGTGACGTTGACTGTACCGTCGCTACCGTACGCGAAATTACTGGCAGAATTGGTGTATTCCCAGTTGCGCGAGGTGGGTTTTCACGTGGCGGTGGAAACCGTCGAATTTCCCGCGGTGTGGCTGAACCAGGTGCATGGCGCGGCGGATTATCAGGCCTCCATCATCGCGCATATGGAAGCCCGGGACACTGAGCACATGTTCGGCAACCCAGATTATTATTTGGGCTATGACAATGCTCGCGTCCGCGAGCTTTTCGACGCCGCAGGACGTAGTTCCGCCCCTGCGGAAGAAATAACCGAGGCTATCGCGCAAATCATGGCAGATGCCGGTGCGCTGAGCATCGCAAATTTGCCCAATATTGTGCTTTCTTCTCCAGCAATTTCTGGAGTGCAGCCGACAATGGTCACCGATGCGATTGAGCTAGCTCGTCTTCGGGAGGCATCATGATTCGTGCACTGGCCCGGGTTTTCGCACGGTTCGCAGTCTTGTTGGCGTTAGCGTCAGTGCTAATTTTCCTGTTGCTTCGCGCAGCCCCCGGTAACCCGGCGCGGGTGGCCCTTGGGGTTTCTGCTAGTGACGAGGACGTCGCGAAGCTTTCTGCGGCACTCGGGCTGGATCGTCCATTGCTGGTGCAGTACCTCGATTGGATCACAGGTTTGCTCGGTGGTGATTTCGGTACTTCGCTGGTGTCGCAAGAAAACATCACTCCCCTGGTGTGGGACCGTGCGCAGGTCTCGCTGATTTTGGTGGGGTTGGCCATGACGTTGTCCTTGGCAATCGCAGTGCCAGTGGGCACCTGGCTGGCATATCGGCATGGTAAGCCGGATGCCGCGGTGTTGTCCGGACTGGTGCAATTGGGCATTGCAGTGCCGTCGTTTCTTCTAGCGGTTGTGCTCGTCGCTATTTTTGCTGTGCATTTGGGCTGGTTACCGGCTGGTGGCTGGTTGCCGCCGGAATATGGTTTTGCTGGTTTCCTGGCACGCTTGGTGTTGCCGGTGGTGGCTTTAGCTTTGGTGCAGGCAGCAATTTTGACGCGCTATGTGCGCTCTGCCGTGTTAGA
Source organism: Corynebacterium sp. EPI-003-04-2554_SCH2473622 (assembly GCF_001665955.1). NCBI lineage: Bacteria > Bacillati > Actinomycetota > Actinomycetes > Mycobacteriales > Corynebacteriaceae > Corynebacterium > Corynebacterium sp. EPI-003-04-2554_SCH2473622. The sequence goes on from NZ_LZMN01000007.1 coordinate 52,092, forward strand.
AGTAATCGAACAGGACTACGTGCGTACTGCCCGGGCCAGTGGGTATACCCAATTGCAGGCTTTAGGCAGGCATGGCCTGCGCAACGCTACCCTGCCGGTACTGACGGTAGCCGGGGTGCAACTTGCGACGTTAGTGGCCAGCGCTGTGGTCATAGAACGGGTATTTGTCCTTCCCGGTTTGAGTTCCATGTTGTTGGATGCGGTCAATTCCCGGGATTTGCCAACTGTGCAATCGCTGGTGATGGTGTTGGTGTTTTTCACTTTAGCGGTCACCCTGTGTGTGGACCTGGGTTACCGGTTTATTGATCCGCGGTTGCGGCGTGGCAAGGTGGTGCGTGCATCATGAATCCAGCTATACAGAAGAATTTCTCCCTTTATTTGGGAGCTGGCATCGTGGGTGTCGTCGTGGTGCTGGCGGTGGTTTCGTTGTTTTGGATTCCACACGACCCGGTGCAGGCTGTGCCAGCTGATCGCTTACACGGACCATCAGCACAGTACTGGTTGGGCACGGACCGCTTCGGCCGTGATATTGCGTCCCGTCTTTTCGTCGGGGCGCAGGTGAGCCTATTCGTTGGGGTCATTGCCGTGAGCATTTCTGGATTACTGGGTATTCCATTTGGGGTGTGGGCAGCCATGCGTGGTGGCTGGACAGATGTGGTGATTATGCGAGGTGCGGATTTGCTGCTTGCCTTCCCGGCGCTGTTGTTGGCGATTGTTGCTGCGGCGGTGTTCGGGCCATCGGTGCTTACCGCGATGTTGGCCATTGGGGTCTCTGGGGTTCCAGGCTTTGCTCGCGTCGCGCGTGCTGGCGCGCTGCAAGTGCTCACGCAGGATTATATTTCGGCGGCGCGCATTTCCAAGGTTCCAGAGCTGGTCATCGCATGGCGCCATATTTGGCCAAATATTCGCGCGATGGCCATTGTGCAGGCGTCGGTGGCGTTTTCCCTGGCGATTTTGGCCGAGGCCGCACTAAGTTTCTTAGGTCTGGGTGTCAGCCCACCGCATCCATCATGGGGGTTAATGCTGCAGGCAGCGCAGACCCAACTGGGTACTTCCCCACTGCTGGCGGTCTGGCCGGGGTTGGCAATTGCTCTGACCGTGTTGGGCTTTAACCTGCTTGGCGACGGCCTGCGCGACGTTCTGGATCCACGCCGTGCAGCACATTGGAGGACACGATGATGGGTGCACAAGAAAGCACGATGAGCCGGGCGCAGGCACCAAGTCTGTTAGCCGTGCATGCACTGCGGGTTCACGCTGGGGATAAGGTTCTGGTCAACGACCTCAGTTTTTCTCTTAGACCGGGTCAGCGTCTTGGGATCATTGGGGAGTCTGGGTCGGGAAAATCACTGACGGCTTTGGCCCTGCTGGGGCTGTGCCCGCGTGGCATACAAGCTACCGGCTCGATCTGCATCGATGGTGAAGAAATGCTGGCTGTGCGCAGGCGTGCCCGTAGGCAAGAGAAGCGCTGGGGTCAGCTACGCGGAACACGCATCGGCATGGTTTTTCAGGAACCAATGAGCGCATTGGATCCTTTGATGAAAATCGGTCGGATGCTAGGCCACAATGCCCGCCAGCTGTTGGCCGAGGTGGGTCTAGAACCGGATTTTGTTTCCCGTTTCCCTTTCGAATTGTCCGGTGGTCAGCGTCAGCGGGTGTTGTTGGCACTGGCTATATCCCAGGATCCGGACATCCTGGTTTGTGATGAGCCGACCACGGCACTGGATGTCCTTGCCCAAGATGAGGTACTCGGTGTTATCGAACGCTTGGTTCGCGAACGTGACATGGCGTTGTTATTCATCAGCCATGACTTGGATGTTATTCAGCGCATGTGCAACGACATGTTGGTTCTGCACAAAGGACACGTCGTGGAGCGTGGTGCAAGCACACAGGTATTCCAGAGTCCGCGTGAGCCTTATACGAAACAGCTGTTGGCGGCGTCTCGTTATCAGCTCCCCGCCCGTACGGCAGGCACAAAATCGGGCTCCCAGGGTTCCTTCAGTGCCCTGGCCAAGGCCGACCCGATCATCGAACTCGAGGGAGTCACACACGCCTATGGCACAACTCCGGTGCTGCGCAATATCAGCCTGCAGGTGCGCCGAGGTAAGCGCCTAGGAATCGTGGGTGCCTCCGGTTCCGGGAAATCCACGCTGCTGAAACTCATAGCAGGGTTAGAGGCCCCGACCGCCGGGAATATCGAGGTCAAAGCCGGGGTGCAGATGGTGTTCCAGGATCCGTTTTCTTCGCTGAACCCACGGCTACGCATAGGCCGCATCATTGCCGAGGGTGGCGGCAGCGATGAGCGCAGCGGCGAGATTCTGGCCGAGGTCGGTCTGCCAACAGATGCCACCGGACGTCTGCCACACGAGTTTTCCGGCGGCCAGCGTCAGCGCATTTCCATTGCCCGTTCCGTTGCTGGTCACCCGGATATTCTGCTTGCCGACGAAGCTGTCTCCGCACTCGATGTTTCTGTGCGCTGCCAAGTGCTCGACCTGCTCGATTCGCTGATCGACGATTACGGACTAACGTTGGTATTCGTCAGCCATGACCTGCACGTAGTGCGCCAGATCTGCGATGAGGTGATTGTCATGTGCGACGGGCAGATTGTGGAGGCCGGCGCCGTCGACAAGATCTGGCAGGATCCGGCTGACGACTACACCGCCCGTCTGCTTGCGGCTGCACTATACCGCAAAGCAGCCGGGAAATAGCCGGAAATAGCCTGCACAGTAGGCTTGCACAGCGGCCTTAAAAATCGCGCACCTTATCGCGTAACACGTCAAAGATTTCTGCGCCAGCATAGCCGATGCCGTCATGTTGATACAGGTTGGTCACGTGCAGGCGGCAGTCCGCGTAAGCACGCGCGGTGTCATACGACAGCTCGAATGGCACATACATGTCATCGAAATATGCAGCTGCGGCCGAGACTGGGGCAGTTGCCAAAATTTCCCGGTCATAAGGCGAGGTCTGGAAATCATGCTGCGCCAGGTCGTGCGCACCTTGCCGGAAGGCATGCAACGCAGGGTCCTCATCGAATTGCCACGGGAAGACGTGTTCGCCAGTGAGGTAGAACGGTTCCTGCGAACGAGGGTCGGCATTTTCTTCGAAACCTGGGATTTCTTCGCGGATGCGGTGCGCGGACCAGTTGGTAGCGCCTGGGGTAACCACACCGCCATAGATGGATTCGTGGATCGCGGCGTACAACGGACCATCAGCGAAAGATACCATGCCGGCGACGCTGGTCAAGAAGTCTGTCTTCAGCCGCTTTTCGCCGCCGACAGTGCGGAATGGATCTTCGAATAAGTATGCCAAGGTGTGGAATCCCGGACCCTGCCCCAGGGTAATACCGACGGTGCGCAGGCGGCGTGAACTCAGCCGCTCGCCCGTCGGCAAGAGTTCTTGGGACTGATCCAGGTGGTGGCAAACCTCCCGGATGCGCTCATCGATCCAGGGGTATTCGCGATACATGGCGTGGTGGCGAGCCCGCACTTTGTCGAAGGTGGAACGGTAGACATCATCGATGCCCACGCTGGTGGCGGGTAGGCCACCGGTGAGGTACGCGTGCTCGATTGCCTCCGGGTAGCGCGAGAGGTAGGAGGTGATGCAGAAGCCACCAAAGGATTGCCCGAACAAGGACCATTTTTCGATGCCCAGAGCTTTCCGTAGGGCTTCGGCATCGTCGACGATATAGTTTTGCTGGAGTTTTGATAGGCGTTCGACGCTTAAGTCTTCGACTGGGCTGGCGCTATCGATGCGGTGGGAGCGGCCGGTGCCGCGCTGGTCTAGCAGGATGAAACGGAATTCTTCCAGGGCTTTGCCTATCACCCCGCCGATATCTGAACCGGCGACTTTACCTGCACCACCAAAGGGACGTGGTGCGGGAAATCCCGGGCCACCCTGCAGGTAGACGATGGCGGGTTTATCTTCATTGCCGTCGGCGTAAATTTCGCGGGCGTAGAGCTCGAAGCTGCCAGCGGAGACATTCTGTGGGTCCCAAGGGACGGTGAGCGTGTGTTCTTTGAGGTTATGACCAAAATGACGACTGGAAGTGGTTTTCAGAGACATAACTTATGTCTAGTGATGCATACGCGACGCGTCAAGGTTTTAGTTCGGCCCGGACTCTTCTTCGAGCCTGCAGTATGCACCACTTCGCCCTCTGCGGCACCGCCCCGGGAATACTTGGGACGGAAGGCCAGAGAAATTTTTGGGCCCCGTGGAATTTCGGGGGGGTGAATTCCACGGGGCAGCGCCTCCAACAGGAGGGCCAGGGCCACTCGGGGGGGGTGGTGGCCAAGGCCACGGCCTGTGAAGACATTTCCTACTATAACGAAAAGATGCTATCGCAGCAAACCTGTCTTCTTGCCTAAAGAAAGACTCCTCCACAACACTTTTGACCAGGATTTTTGCGATAACCACTGTGGCCCCCAAATGGGGAAACCACGTTGTTGTGCGATTGTTTTCGGCTCCGTGTATTTATATAACCCCTCTGCACCATGCCGACGCGACACCCCCGATTCTTTATACCCACCGATGGGGCTATCAATAGAGGCCCACCCTGCCACATAACCGTCATTGATATTGACCGATCCGGCATGAATACGTGGGGCGAGCTTCCAAGCAGTTTTTGGTGCAGCAAATATCGAAGAATTCAGCCCATAACAGGTGCCATTTGCCGCTGCGACGGCGTCGTCAACCTTCGCCACCGGCTGGATGTACACGACTGGGCCAAAGACTTCTTCGCGCAGCAGCCTGGCGCTGTCTGGGACATCGAGCAGAATCGTCGGCTCATAGAAATACTTCCCCAAATCCGGCCGGGGTTTCCCACCAGTGAGCACGCGGGCCCCGGCGCGCTTGGCATCGGCGACGAATTCTTCCACGGTTTCCAGCTGCCCTGCACTAACCAACGACCCCACCTGGTTTTTCCAGTCCAACGCGCCGCCGAGCTTTTGTGCACGGAAGGAATCTGCGAGCCGCTCACAGAACTCCTGGTAAATATCCTGGTCGACATAAATACGTTCAATAGACACACAAAGCTGGCCGGTATTCGACAGACATGCGTGCGTTATCGCCCGCACCGCGGTATCCAGGTGGGCATCACTGGTGACGATCATCGGGTTTTTGCCACCCAATTCCGCAGAAAACCCCACCAAGCGCTTACTGACTTGCTCCGCCAAAACCTTCCCAGTGGCCGTCGATCCAGTAAACATCAAAAAGTCACAGTTCTCGGCAATCGCGGTACCCACTACCCCGCCGGAGCCAACTACCACAGTAAACACGCCGTCGGGAAGCCCTGCTACAGACAACAAATGTGCGATCAGCAAGGAAGTGAACGGAGTTTGTGAATCCGGCTTGGCAACAACCGTATTACCTGCCAGCAACGCCGGAATTGCATCAGAAATACCCAAGCTAAATGGATAATTCCATGGGCTGATCTGCCCGACCACGCCTTTCGGATCATGGTGCAGGTAGGTTTTGGTCAAGACCGGCATTCCACCACGCTTTTTCTGTGGGCGCAGCAGTTTCGGTGCTTGCCCGGCATAATAACGAGCATTATTAGCCACATCGGTAACTTCGTCGAACGCTCCTGCCCTGGCTTTGCCCGTCTCCAGCTGCACCAGGTCCATGATCAGCTCACGGTTGCTGAACACGAGATCATGAAACTTCGATATGATTTTCGCGCGCTTCTTCACTCCCAATTGGTGCCATTCGGGCTGCACAGCACGCGCGGCACGAAAAGCAGCACAGGTGGCGTCGGCACCAACTTTCGGCACCCAACCAAGTGGCTGCTGCAATAAAGGAGATTCAATGTCAATGCGCTCAGGCGCTGCTACGCCAATGCGCTCAGGCGCTGCCATGTCTACAGAATCGTGGCCCGCAAACGCAAAAGAACGTAGGTGTTCCGCGAATTTCTCCGGCAATGGTTCTAAACACAAGCGTTTCGGGACGGCACGTTGGAAGGTCATGCCCCGCAATTATAGCTGGCACCAGCTACTACTCCGGATTTTTTATGAAGCACTTTTCTTTAATTGCTTGTAGGTGTTACCGGAGCAACCACATCGGCATCGTTGCTACCCGAGTTTTCCGGGATTTCGCTAGAAAACCGTCGCACGATCGCAGAATACAAAGCTCCAGTAATGTTGTGCAGCACAGCAGCGACTGCACCAGGCAAGGCTGCTTCAGGGGTGAAAAATTTCGCAGACATGCCCGAAGACAATCCGGCTGATTGGGTTCCGATTTCCACCGCCATCGTTCGGTTATAGGATGGCGGCATCTTCAATAAAGCTCCAGCTGCATAGCCTAAGAGGTAGCCAAAAACATTGTGCAACAAAACGGCAATAATGACGATCACGCCTACCTGCGCAAGCCGCTCTCCGTTATTAGCGACTGTAGGAAACACCACTCCCCCGATGCCGAGAATGGATACCCACGGAAGAATAGGGGTAAGTTTCGCAATCACAGTGTCAAAGATGCAGCGCAGAATCAGGCCACCAACCACCGGAACCAGCACCGTCTGTGCCAAGGTTAGCGCCATACCGACACCATCGATAGCGATGTCTTCCCCAGCCAAAGCCAGCATAAGCAGAGGAGTCACAATCGGTGAAAGCAACGTGGAAACGGATGTCATCGCCACCGACAGCGCAACGTCGCCCCGTGAAAGGTAGGCGATCACATTTGACGAAGTACCACCCGGCACCGACCCCAGCATCAACAACCCCACGGCAAGGGCCGGGTGCAGCCCCAATAGCTTGGCGACACCAATTGCACATAGCGGCATAATCACGAACTGCCCCACCACACCGATGAACACGGGCCACGGTCTACGTGCAATTTCTTGAAAGTCTGGGATGGTCAATGTCAGCCCCATCGCAAACATGATCACCATCAGAAAATAGGTAATCGCCCCACTCAAAGGTACAAAAGGTGCGGGGAAGAAATACGCAATGATGGTTCCGACCAGAATAAAAGCCGGAAAGGCAGTCACGGCAATGGCTGCGGAGCGGTCCTCGGAGGTTTTCATTCGAATAGTATGACGGATCACACGCGCGGTGTCAGTTCACAGCCAATTTTCCGGGTATTTTTATTCAACCGAGTGCCGATCCCCCTTGTTGCGCACGCTTGGTCCCACCGTAATGCCTGGGCTTGCCCGGTGCTCACCCCCGGGTTGTCTACGATGTCTTTGCAGAGTCAATCGAGATCAGCATTATTCATCGGCCATGCGTTCGAGTTTTTCGCGCAGGCGTTGATCTTTACGTTCTACCTCAGCGGCCATATTCTCCTGATATTCCGCCATAGCGTCGACAAGTTCCGGCTGCCCCGCCGACAAAATCCGCACTGCTAACAAACCAGCATTTTTCGCCCCATCGATCGAGACCGTAGCCACTGGAACCCCGGCCGGCATCTGCACGATAGATAGCAAGGAATCCAGACCATCTAAGTTCTTCAGCGCTCGTGGAATACCAATCACCGGAAGCGGGGTTGCCGCCGCCACCATGCCCGGCAAATGCGCAGCGCCACCAGCACAGGCCAAGATGCACTTGATGCCACGAGTGTGCGCTTGTTTCGCATAGGCCAACATTTTTTCCGGGGTGCGATGGGCGGAAACCACACCGACCTCAAAAGGCACCCCGAACTCCGCAAAGACTTCTACGGCAGGCTTCACCGTGTCCCAATCAGAATCCGACCCCATAATGAGCCCGATTACAGGACCATTATTCTTTGGCGTTTCCTTCTGCGCAGCTTCTTGGCTCATCTCTGGCTCCTTCTTGTGCTCACAGTGGCGTCTTTTCCGCCGTATCTGTGTTCGTGCTGTCTAGCTGATGTTCAGACTAGCCGGTATAGCCGTCGTCCCACCTGGCATTAACCACGAAATTAGCAGCCAGCTTGGCTTGTCGACGAACTTCCGCAACGTCTGCTGCTTCGCCTGGGTTAGCATCTGCGGCATCGCCAGGGTTAGTAACAGCACCACTGATGTTCACATGCCCCATCTTGCGACCTGGACGATAATCCTTGCCATATAAATGTACCTTGGCCTGCGGAAAACGCTGCCAGACTGCACGCACACGTTCGCGCATCGGCATCTCGGGATCAGATTCCCCACCCAGCACATTAGCCATGACAGTCACCGCCGCCGTAGGTTCCGTAGCACCAAGCGGATAGTCCATCACCGCACGCAGGTGTTGTTCAAACTGGGAAGTCACGCACCCATCCTGGCTCCAGTGGCCGGTATTGTGCGGGCGCATCGCTAACTCATTGACGCTCAACTGCTCTGCACCGGTTGCATCCCGGTAGTAGAACAACTCGACAGCTAATACGCCGGTGACATCCAGTTTTTCTGCGACTGTCACCGCCAGCTGCTCAGCTTGCCGACGCAGTGTTTCGGAGATTCCAGGAGCGGGTGCGATGGCCTCGGCGCATACTCCCCCAGATTGCACCGATTCCACGACCGGCCAGGTCTGCACCTGCCCGGATGGCGCACGCGCGACCATGGCAGAGAGCTCGCCGACGAAATCCACCTTGGTTTCTGCCAATAATTCCACGGCTTCGTCCAGCAATTCGTCGACAAGAGCTTCCAGGTGCTCTACCGATTCTGGGAACCACACGCCTTTGCCATCGTAGCCACCACGGCAGGCCTTCAGGCAGACCTTGCCGTCGTGCTCATCCCAGAACGCACGGGCGGTTTTGGCATCCGTGATCGGCGCAAAGGCTGGCACCGGCACGCCAAGCTTTTCCAGGTTACGCCGCATTACCAGTTTGTCCTGCGCATTTTCCAAAGCCTCGGGGCCTGGTTGGATATTCACACCCTCTGCCTGCAGCGTGCGCAGATGCGCAAGTGGAACATGCTCGTGGTCGAAGGTAATGACATCAACACCATGGGCAACCGAGCGCAAGTCATCCAGGTTGCGGTAATCCCCCACAAACACATCGCTGGTGACCTGTGCAGCCGAAGAATCAGGTTTGCCTGCCAGCACGCGTAAGGATTGGCCTAATTCGCTAGCTGCCGGAGCCATCATGCGCGCCAATTGCCCATCACCGACGACGGCGACAACAGGAAGATCAGCAGCAGGCGTCGGCACGCCCCGGGCGGCACGGGCGGCCTCGCCCGGATTCTCTTGCACGTTATTGGAGGAGTGATTCTGGGATGGGTTAGTCACAACTGCACATTGTAATCGTGCTCGCATTATGCGGAAAAGACAGCGGAAAATCCGCGTACAAACCCGCGTACAAACTCGGCCTAAAAATATGGACTCGGGTGCAAGGCGTTTTTGATTTCACCAACCACCTTTTTCGATTTCGGTACCCCACCGAAATACAGCGGATACGAAAACCCGCGCACTGCCAAAGAAATCCCTTTGCGACGCCGCGCCACATCCAATACCTGATGCAAAGGAATAGAATCTACTTTCGCGGTCAGCTTCGCGGGGCGTGCAACGATCCGCTGGTTAGTGACGATGAAGCGTTGTTTGCGGTTGCGCAGCAGTGGCAGCACAAAACGCCATACCACCAGTAGCATCCACACCGCCACCACGCTGTTGTGTAGCAGCGCCGGATCGAGCAGCTCGGTATTCAACTGTGCGAGGTTATGGGGATTGTCCAACCAGCCAATCCCCATCCACGCCAGGCCGGTAAGCAGCACGACTTCCAAAAACGGGAAAACCAGGTTGCTGTTTGGCGCGGTCATATCTACCAGCACTTGTTCGTCTGGCTTTATGGACAGGCCACGGCTACCGCCTTTCCGCATGCCCGCCATTAGCTATAGTTCCCATCTTTACGGCGCAAATGGGAGACATCACCGGCAGAAAACGCGTTGCCGTCGATGCTGATGCGGCCATCATCGGTGACGGTATCGACAGTGCCTTCGATGGCTTCCGAATGGGTTTCCAGGCGCACCCGCGCTCCAATTGAGGCGCATGCCGCACGGTAATCGTCCAGCAACTGCGGGTCGTTATCCTGCCATTGCTGCATGCGCTGGTGGAAGTTACGCAAGACATCGGCTGCGATCTGCGTATGGTCTGTCGTTTTTCCGGCAATCTGCAAACTGGTTGCATGCGGAACAGGCAATTGCTCCTCGCTTAAGGCCACGTTGATGCCCCAGCCGACTACCACGCGGGCTGCCGTTGGTGCCGTCGCACTGGCACCAGCTTCTGCCAAAATGCCGCACAGTTTCTTTTCACCTAGCAGCACATCATTGGGCCATTTCAGCCGGGTACCACCGATCGCATCTGCTACTGCTAGCCCGGCAGCCAGTGGGATAGTGCCAATGCGGTCCAGAGAGGTAGGCGTGAGCAGCACCGACATCGCCAGATTTGCCCCGGCTGGGGCTTCCCACACACGCCCTAAACGACCTTTGCCAGCGGTTTGATTAGTGGTGATACGCACAGTCCACGGCCCAGCGTCGGCGTCGGCAAGCAAATCGGTATTCGTCGATTCGGTGGATTCCGCATAGGAAACAGTGGCGAACTCGAGTGCGTCGGCAAGCTGGTGGGCATCAAAACTCATGGTCAATATTCTACTGGTGCTACATTGCTTGCATGGCAAAAGTCACGTTTGATTCGGTCACTATCCAGTACCCCGGCGCAGCATCCCCATCGGTCGCCGGGTTGGATCTAGAGATTGCCGACGGCGAATTCTTGGTGTTAGTAGGTCCATCAGGCTGCGGCAAATCCACCACGTTGCGCGCACTGGCCGGGCTGGAAGACATCAGCTCCGGACGCATTCTCATTGGAGAAGAAGACGTCACTGGCACCGAACCTGGGCAGCGCGATATAGCAATGGTGTTTCAGAACTACGCCTTGTACCCACACCTAACCGTCGAACAAAACATGGGCTTTGCGTTAAAACTGGCGAAAGTGCCGAAACGTGAAATCGCCGAAAAGGTTGCCGCCGCCGCGGAGATCTTAGGGCTGACGGAATACCTCAAGCGTAAGCCGAAGGAACTCTCCGGTGGCCAGCGCCAGCGCGTAGCCATGGGCCGGGCGATCGTGCGGGAACCGAAAGCTTTTTTGATGGACGAACCGCTATCTAACCTGGATGCAAAGCTGCGGGTGCAGACACGTTCTGAGTTGGCTGCTTTGCAACGACGCCTAGGTACTACAACGGTATATGTCACCCACGATCAGGTAGAAGCCATGACCATGGGTGATCGCGTGGCGGTGTTGAAAGACGGTTTGTTACAACAGGTTGCCCCGCCCCGTGAGCTCTATGAGCACCCGGCCAACGAATTTGTCGCCGGGTTTATAGGTTCACCAGCGATGAATATTTTCTCAGCCGACACCGGCAGCAGCGCTGCCGACAGCCCCGGCGCGACCGGCAGCGTCGGGGAGCGCGGAGGCATTCGTTTCGGCGTGCGTCCGGAAGATATGCACATTCACGCAAGCAAAGAAGTTGCAGGCGCGAGCACGATTCCCGGTGCACATGACACCATCGCCGGCACCATCGAGATTGTCGAAGAGCTCGGCGCTGAATCCTATATTTATGTCTCCCCAGCTGACGGGCCTGAGGCTTCCCTGGGCGGCACCCCCGAACGTTTTGTCGCACGATGGACCGCCGATACGCGCCCGAGACGCGGCGAAAAGGTCACGTTGTCTTTTGACCCGGCGAAAGCTCACCGCTTCGATGCCAAAACCGGGCAGGCACTCCAACAGCCCCAATAGTTTCCTACCGCAACACACCCCACACGGGGGTGATTTGCCAGAAATCTTCTCGTACCCGTGTGGATTCGCCTTAAGGTTAGACCACACCTGTGTGTACACAGCCACTTGCGAGCCACCCGTACGGCACGTCACACAAGAACCATAAGAAAGGTGCTTCTTCCATGACTTCCCAGCCACTCAAGACCACCACGCTGCCATCGCTCCGCGCGCTCGCTACCGGCCGCACGGGAAAGGTCGCTGCCACGGTTTTCGCATCGTCGCTGATGCTTACTGCTTGTTCCGTGGAAAATACCGCAGAATCTGACTCCACGACAGACTCCACAGACAGCAAGGCAGAGAAATCGGCTTCGGGTGAAGAAGGTCGCGGACCGATCACCTTCGCGATGGGCCGAAACGATACCGACAAGCTCACCCCCATCATCGAGAAGTGGAACGAAGAGCACCCCGATGAACAGGTCACGCTAGAAGAACTCGCCGGTGAAGCCGACGACCAGCGCGAGACCCTGGTGCAGTCGCTGCAGGCTGGCAACTCGGATTACGACGTTATGGCACTGGACGTGGTCTGGACGGCAGATTTTGCTGCCAACCAATGGCTGGAACCACTCGAGGGCGACTATGAGGTTGATACCTCAGATTTGTTGGATGCCACCGTGGAATCCGCCACGTACCGCGATACGTTGTACGCACTGCCGCAAAACACCAACGGCCAACTGCTGTTCCGCAACACCAAGCTGGTGGATTCCGAGCCAGAAAACTTTGCTGATCTGACACAATCCTGTGCGGATCTCGACGATTCCGTCGAGTGCCTGACCCTGCAACTGAAGCAGTACGAAGGTTTGACGGTCAACACCATCGGATTTATTGAAGGCTGGGGTGGCTCTGTCCTAGATGGTGACAACGTCACCGTGGATAGCGAAGAGGCGAAGGAAGGCCTGCAGGCTCTGGTTTCTGCGTTTGAAGACGGCAAGATTTCCTCGTCTTCCCTCTCAGCCACCGAAGAAGAAACCAACCTGGCGTTCACCGGTGGCGAGACCGCCTATGCCATCAACTGGCCTTATATGTACACCAATGCTGAAGAAGCAAGCGCCACCGCCGGCAACTTTGAGGTATCCCCGCTCGTCGGCAAAGATGGCGTCGGTGTGTCCACTCTGGGTGGCTACAACAACGGCATCAACGTCAACTCTGAGCACAAGAAGACTGCTTTGGACTTCATGAAGTTCATCATCAGTGAGGAAAATCAGACCTCATTCGCAGAAAACTCCTTCCCACCAGTATTGGCATCGATCTACGAAGATGAGTCGCTAGTAGAGAAGTTCCCATACCTGCCAGCCCTGAAGGAATCACTGGAGAACGCGGCACCACGCCCGGTTTCGCCGTTCTACGAAGCCATTTCGAAGGCTATCCAGGACAACGCTTATGCTGCGTTGCAGGGCGACAAGCCGGTGGACCAGGCTGTTGCTGACATGAAGAAGGCTATCGAGGCCGCTTCCAACTAAAATGCCTGCACGTACTACCTGGAGTTCGCAACTTCGGCAGGCTGGTTGGCTTGTTGCCCCAGCTTTGATCGTGCTCGCCATCGTGATTGGTTATCCGGTGGTGCGCGCGATCTTCTTGTCGTTTCAAGGTAACCGCCGACTCGACCCGGAAACCGGACTTTTTACCGAAGGCGGTTTCGCCGGTCTAGAGAATTACCTGTACTGGGTCAATAGCCGATGCATGGGTTCTGACGGCACGGCGATCACCTGCCCACCGGGTTCTTTGGCCACGGATTTTTGGCCAGCGGTGGGGATTACTCTCTTTTTCACCGTCGTTACGGTCAGCCTGGAAATCATTCTGGGCATGGCGATGGCGCTGATCATGAATGGGAAATACCGCGGCCGCGGGCTAGTGCGCGCTGCCGTGCTGATCCCATGGGCAATTCCGACGGCTGTGACCGCGAAGTTGTGGCAGTTTATGTTCGCAGACCACGGCATAGTCAATTCGCTACTGGACGCCAATATTCATTGGACGACGGACCCGTGGGCTGCACGATTCGCGGTAATCATCGCCGATGTGTGGAAAACTTCGCCGTTTATGGCTTTGTTGATCCTCGCTGGTCTGCAAATGATTCCCGATGAGGTCTACGATGCCGCCAAGGTCGACGGCGCAAGCCGTATGCAACGCTTTGTTCGAATCACATTGCCGCTGGCGAAACCCGCACTAATGGTCGCGATATTGTTCCGCACCCTAGACGCGCTGCGTATGTACGATCTGCCAGTGATCATGATCTCTGGTTCCTCGAATTCTCCAACGGCGGTGATTTCCCAACTGGTCGTGGAAGATATGCGCCAGGGTAACTTCAATTCCGCCTCTGCCCTTTCCACGCTGATCTTCCTGCTCATCTTCGCGGTGGCGTTTTTCATGATCCGATTTTTCGGCGCTAATGTTTCCGGCAACCCGCGTGGTCGAACCAGCTCTGACCGTGGTCGGCGCGCACGCGCGAAGGCTGCCCGTCGGCAAGCAAAACAAGGGCAAGCAAAACCGGAACGCACCGCAACACCGCAGGAGGTGTCCTAAATGAGCACTGCACGACCTCAGACAGTTCCACGCGCACGTGCCCGCCGCGGTTCTTCGCAACTATGGCACTACCTGGGCTTAACGTTCATCATCTTCTGGGGCCTGGCACCGTTTTATTGGATGGTGGTTACCGCACTACGTGATTCCAAGCACACCTTCGACACCACACCGTGGCCCACGCACGTCACTCTGGATAACTTTACCGACGCCTTGGCCACCGACAAGGGCAACGACTTCCTAGGCGCGATCTTCAATTCGTTGTTGATTTCCTTGGCGACGACTGGCTTGGCCGTCGCTGTCGGTGTGTTTACTGCTTATGCGATTGCGCGTCTGGAGTTTCCGGGCAAAGGTTTTATCACCGGCCTGATTCTGGCAGCTTCCATGTTTCCCGCGATCGCTTTAGTTACCCCGTTGTTCCAACTGTTCGGCGATCTGGAGTGGATCGGGACGTACCGGGCGATGATTATCCCGAATATTTCTTTCGCTCTCCCTTTAACCGTCTACACGCTGGTGTCTTTCTTCCGACAACTGCCGTGGGAGTTGGAAGAAGCCGCGCGTGTCGACGGTGCATCGCGCGGGCAAGCTTTCCGCCTGGTGCTGCTGCCGCTGGCTGCCCCGGCACTGTTTACCACAGCCATTATCGCTTTTATCACCACCTGGAATGAATTTATGCTGGCGCGTCAGCTCTCCAACCGCGATACCGAACCGGTGACCGTGGCTATCGCGCGTTTCTCCGGACCTTCTGCGTTCGAATACCCGTACGCTGCCACCATGGCCGCTGGTGCACTGGTGACGATCCCACTGATCATCATGGTGTTAGTCTTCCAGCACCGCATCGTCTCTGGACTGACTGCCGGCGGAGTGAAAGCCTAAACCTGATGCGGGAAGACCTCGCGTGGCAAGCCATTGCCGGTTTTGTCGGTTTTTTCACCGTGCTGTCCGGCATCCAGGCGGTCTGGAACATATTCCAGGACGAACCGAGGGTTGTGCCGGCACTTTTGTTTGCGGGCATGCTTGTACTGAGTTTCTTGGTCTGGCGCGCTCGACCATAGCCCGCCAGCCACACATCTCCAGCCACGATTCTGGCGTAGCTCGTCATCCCCACTACGAAACCACGAGCGCTACAGTTTTGTTTTGTGACTAAACTCACCTACAGAAAAACGTGCTTTCTCTTACAAAACCAGCCTATAGTCTAAACATGACTATTTCCTCACCTTTAGAGAACTTGGCTGCGGAAACCACCGCGGAAAAGATCGCTGACCTCAAACGCCGTCGGGAAGAAGCCCACGCGCCGATGGGCCCAGCCGCGCATGAGAAGGTGCGCTCGCAAGAGCGGCTGACCGCACGTGACCGGCTGGATTACCTACTCGACGAAGGATCTTTCGTCGAAACCGACCAACTCGCCCGCCACCGAACACAAGACTTCGGCATGGGGGTACGCCGCCCAGTCACCGACGGCATCGTCACCGGCTGGGGCACCATCGACGGCCGCGAAGTCTGCATCTTCTCGCAGGACGGCACAGTCTTTGGCGGCGCACTAGGTGAGGTCTACGGCGAAAAGATGGTGAAAATTCAAGAACTAGCTATCACCACTGGCCGCCCACTCATCGGTCTCTACGAAGGCGCTGGCGCCCGCATCCAAGATGGTGTGGTCTCGCTGGACTGGATTGCGCAGACTTTTTATCAAAACATCCAAGCCTCCGGCGTCGTGCCACAGATTTCGGTCATCATGGGTGCCTGCGCCGGCGGCAACGCCTATTCCCCAGCCCTGACAGATTTCGTGGTCATGGTGGATAAAAAATCCAAGATGTTTGTCACCGGACCGGACGTCATCAAAACCGTTACCGGCGAGGAAATCACGCAAGAAGAACTCGGTGGCGCCTCCGCACACATGGGCCTGGCCGGCAATTCACATTTCACTGCCGAAACTGATGAGGAAGCCCTGGACTGGGTACATGACCTGGTTAGCTACCTGCCGACATCCAACCGGGTGAGCCCGCCGCGCGAGCACCATATTCCGGAAACTGGCGCTATCGAAGAGCACCTTTCTGATGCCGATAACGCGCTGGATTCCATCATCCCAGATTCCCCTACCCAGCCGTATGAGGTCCGCGATGTTATCGAAGCGCTCAGCGACGACGGAGAGTACCTAGAAATCCAAGAAAAGCGTGCCGAAAACGTGGTCATTGCTTTTGGTCGCATCGAAGGCCAAACGGTCGGTTTCGTCGCCAACCAGCCCCAGGTCTATGCAGGTTGTTTAGATATTGATTCTTCCGAAAAGGCTGCGCGGTTCATCCGCACTTGCGATGCCTTTAATATCCCCATCGTGTTGCTTGTCGACGTCCCTGGCTTCTTGCCCGGTGCCTCACAGGAATACGGTGGCATTCTACGCCGCGGCGCGAAGCTGCTTTATGCCTATGGTGAGGCCAGCGTTCCCAAGATCACCGTCACCATGCGCAAGGCCTACGGCGGCGCCTACTGCGTAATGGGCTCGAAAGGCCTGGGCGCCGACGTGAACTTGGCCTGGCCAACCGCGCAGATCGCAGTCATGGGCGCAGCCGGAGCCGTGGGCTTCATCCACCGCAAAGAATTGAAAAAAGCTGCCGACGAAGGCCTGGATACCGCTGCCCTGGCCGCATCATTTGAGCGTGAGTACGAAGATTTCATGCTCAATCCTTACAAGGCTGCCGAACGCGGCTTGATTGATGCAGTGATCCTGCCGAGCGAAACACGCGGCATGATCGCACGCAATCTGCGTTTATACGCGGATAAATCTGTCGCCCGCCCGGCACGCAAACACGGCAACATACCACTGTAATTTCGCCATCCACCGTAATTTTCAATTAGCTTTCCGAAAGGATAATCAAATCCATGTTCCCCGCAGTAACCCCCACAGGCTCCCCGCTGTTTTCCATCACCAAAGGAAACCCTTCTGACGACCAGCTAGCAGCGCTATCTGCAATCGTATCCTCGCTGGCAGCACGCCCCACCCGCACCACGGCAGCCCGCACCCCACAGACCCGACGCCTTGTGGCCGACATTGGACGCGAGTACCAGCCACTACAATTCCCGCATGTACGTTTCTACTAAATATTCCAGTATCATTTCCTGGTTTGGTTCCTGTTCTCTAAACTAGAAGATTATGACTGCTTCCCAACCGGATATGACTACCACCGCAGGCAAGCTCGCCGACCTTGCCCAGCGGCTAGAAAACGCAGCGCGGCCCGTTGGGGCTGAGGCCGTCGACAAGCGCCACGAGGCCGGGCAACTCACCGCACGTGAGCGTGCCGAGCGCCTATTGGACGCCGATTCTTTCGTCGAAACCGACGCACTTGCTCGACACCGGGTCAGCGATTTCGACTTAGAGCACAACAAGCCACTCACCGATGGCGTAGTCACGGGGTACGGCACCATCGGCGGGCGTCGAGTATGCGTCTATTCCCAAGACAACACGGTTTTCTCTGGGCAGCTCGGCGAAGTCTATGGCGAAAAGATCTGCAAGATTTACCAGCTGGCCACCAAAACCGGCCAGCCAATCATCGCTATTCACGAAGGCACCGGCCCGCGCTTTGCCGAAGGGATTGTCACCCTGGCGATGTACTCCAAGATCTTGTCGCACATGACCGCAGCATCGGGCGTAATCCCACAAATTTCGGTGGTCACTGGGCAAACCACTGGGCTGCATGCATTTGGCCCAGCTTTTTCAGATGTCACGATCATGGTGGATGGCGACGCCAGCCTGCACCACGCGAGCGAAGCAGCCATCGCTCATGCCACCGGAACTCGCCTGGATACACAAGCGTTGGGAAGCGCACAGGTACATGCCACCGAGTCCGGCACCTGCCACCTGCGCGCTGAATCCGACGCGCAAGCATTAGAACTAGCACGCACCGTCGTCGACTACCTGCCAGTAAACAACATGGCAGAAGCGCTGCGGACCGAAGCAGAAATCCAGGTCGGCTCCGTACAAGACAACGTCACAGACACCGATTACCAATTGGACGATCTCATTCCAGATGACACCTTCGCCGCCTATGATGTGCGCGAGGTACTTAATATCGTCACCGATGACGGCATTTTCGAGCTGCAAGAAGAATACGCACCGAATATCGTCACCGCTTTCGCGCACGTCGAAGGCCGCGCCGTGGGAATTATCGCGAACCAGTCCGCACACCAATCCGGTGCTCTCACCTCCCAAGCAGCCGAAAAAGCCGCCCGCTTTATCCGCACCTGCGATGCCTTCAACACCCCAATCATTGAGTTTGTGGACTCCGCAGACTTCGTACATAGCGCCGACGAAGAGCGCGCCGGGCTGCTGCGCCGCGGAGCCAAATTGGCTTATGCCTATGCCGAAGCGACAGTCCCGAAGGTCACAGTGATTTTGCGCAAAGCATTCGGCACCTCGTACGTATTCATGGGTTCGAAGGATTTGGGCGCAGACCTGGTCTATGCGTGGCCAACCGCCCAGATCGCCATCGCCGGAGCCGAGGAAACTGCACGCGGTATTTATGGTGCCCAATTCGAAGGCGCAGCAGACGGTGCCGAGAGCCTGGCAGAAAAGGCCGCAGAGCTGGAAGAAAAATTCATCCACCCCTACGCTGCCGCCGAACGTGGCTACGTTGACGCTGTCATCCCTCCGAATGAAACCCGTGGCCAACTAGTAGAAGCGCTCCGCATGCTGGGCCGCAAGGTGGTAACGACACAGCCGAAAAAACACGGCAATATCGCACTATAAAAATTCGCGTTACAAGCATTCGTGCTACAAGAACCTGGAGAAGCTGTGGAATCTTTTTCTATCGTCAACGGCACCCCAAACGACAGTGAGCTCACTGCTTTGTCGGCCGTTCTCGCACAAGTCGATGCCCGGGCCCGTGCGGAAGCCGCCGGGGTCTATGCCCCGCATAACCGCTGGGGCACGGGACGCACCCTTGCTGGCCGCCCAGTGTATAACCCTTCCGCCTACCGGAATGCGCACTTTGACTAAACACAACGCACAACCCGCACAGCCTGCACATCCCATACCGCGTATAGTTCTCGCTTCCCAGTCGCCTTCCCGCGCTGGGATTTTGCGTTCGGCCGGCGTCGAGCCCGTGATAGAGCCCGCCGATGTGGATGAAGACGCCATCCAGGCTGAACTTAGCAACGCCAGCCCCAGTGAAATCGTGACTGCACTGGCGCACGCCAAAGCACAAGCCATCGCGCAAATTTACCCGAATGATGTGGTCATCGGTGGTGATTCCATGCTGCTTCTCGACGGCATATTGCAAGGTAAACCGCACACTGAACAAGCCACGATTGCGCGGTGGCGCGCCCAAGCCGGCCGCAACGCCCAGCTGTTGACCGGGCATTGCCTGATATTTGGCGACGAAGCATACACTGAGGCCGCCACAACTGACATTGCCTTTGCACAAGCCAGTGAAGCTGATATTGCTGCCTACGCGGCGACCGGTGAGCCATGGCAATGCGCCGGTGCTTTCACACTCGAAGCACTCGGTGGTTGGTTTATTGATCGTATCGACGGCGACCCGTCATCAGTAATTGGTTTATCGCTGCCAGTCGTGCGCCGCGCGCTGTACCACTTTGGCTTTGGCGTTTCCGACTTCTGGAATGCTTAACCACCTTTAACCGCAAACCTGCGGCATCTTCTTGCGGAATCTCCAGTAGTCTATGGGCATGGAAATGAAAGACATGCTAGCCCCAGAGCCATTGAAATTGCCTGCCGATCCGGCACAGGCGCAGGATCTACAAGCGGCAGAAACCGCACTGAAATTCCCAGAAAGCCCCTTGGTGTGGGCCTTCCGGGCCGAAGAGACGCTGAAAATGATCAGCGACGACGAAGCCGAGTCCATTTCTTCCTTGTGGGCTTCGCAATCTACTTCCGAAGGTTTATCCCGGAACGAAACTAAGCTAATTGCTTATTCCTGCGCCCGCACCGGCTACCACCGTGGCCTGGACCGTCTCCGTGCGAACGGCTGGAAGGGCTGGGGCCCGGTTCCGTTTTCCCACGAGCCCAACCAGGGGGTGTTGCGAGCGATCGCCGCGCTGGCACTGGCCTCGAAGGTCATCGGTGATGACGACGAATACGATCGCTGCCGCCAGATGCTTTCTGATGCAGATCCTGGCAGCGTCGAAAAGCTGCTGGGCGAAAGCAGCTGAACCTCAACGCGCAGCGTTTAGCTTTTCACTGCCTTCGCTGCCTTCGCTGCCCGGGCCTCCACACGGGAGATAACCTCGGCGGCGATTTTTTCTTGAATGCCAGATTCCAGCTGCGAGCTAAAACCGACGCAAGAGCAGTTGATTTCACCGAGCACGTAAGCATCGCGGGCTTGCTTGTTTTGGCCAATACT
Source organism: Corynebacterium sp. EPI-003-04-2554_SCH2473622 (assembly GCF_001665955.1). Lineage (NCBI taxonomy): Bacteria > Bacillati > Actinomycetota > Actinomycetes > Mycobacteriales > Corynebacteriaceae > Corynebacterium > Corynebacterium sp. EPI-003-04-2554_SCH2473622. Next base: position 72,640 of record NZ_LZMN01000007.1, read on the forward strand.
CTCGGCGCCCGTGTTTTCGGTACGCACGCTTTCTGCTCCATCGTCGCCGTCGGCCAGAATAAAATCAGCGGTCCACAGCAATGGCATCGTGCCACCCAATTCACCGCCCAAACGCTCAGCAAGCACCGGGCGGAAACGATCAAACACGGCCAACAAATCCGGCCATGCCTCCGGGGCATCATGGGTGTAGTGCGCACCAGAAAATAGCGTCGCCGAGAAGTTGTTGCCGCCCGCAGCAGGCTTCTTGTGAATCACCGAAACCGGAG